>JBBTCR010000256.1:0-1784 GCA_038043105.1 Bacteroidota bacterium | reverse complement strand
AGACAACATCGGGATCCTCAAATCGACAGTTGAGTTAGCCTTGCCATGCTTGCTAACTCAAGTCGATTTGGGACTGAACTATGGTCACCGTGGAATCCTGAGCCTGAGCACCCCGCCACCGTTGCCGTTTCTGACACAAGCAAGATAGCCGGGTGCCCCTGTATACAGCTTGTTAAAGAGCGAAAAGCCTGTTACTTTCATAACAGGCTTTCTCAGTGTATAAATGTAGCATGACTTGCGTGGAAAGGCAAGAGCTTTTTGACACTGTGGCATCGCTAACTCGATACTTGGGCTTTCCCACGATTGCAGTACCGTTAGCCTTTCTTGGAAAAGGTCACGTCCAGATTTCAAGACATACGTAGATTCGACTTTGGGTGCTACGTGAAACGCAACCCACCCAGAGGGTCTTGTCAGGACTCGGAATGCGCCAGATGGCACAGAGCTTGACCTCTCCAGCCTGCGCAACGCCAATGGATTCCTACTGATCACGCCAACGTCAGCTCTACATGTTCGCGCGTTTGTGATCAAGCCCGATCTTTGACTGTACCGTTGCCAGAAATTTGTAGCTCTTGTCTCGTAACCTTTAGGGAGCAGTACCTCGATGAAGAAAGACTTCCTCTCGATCCGCGATCTCACCCGCGAAGAGATTCTCAAGACGTTCAGACTCGCCGCTGATATGAAGGCGCATCCTGAGAACTATGCATCCGCCCTCAAAGGCAAGACACTTGCCTTGGTATTCGAGAAGCCGTCGTTGCGTACGCGCGTCTCGTTCGACGTCGGTGTTCAACAACTTGGCGGCTTTTCAGTCTACCTCTCACCAACGGAAATCAACCTGGGAAAACGCGAGTCTGTACACGACGTTGCGAAGAACCTTGAGCGGATGGTTCAGGGGATCATGATCCGGACATTCGCTCATCAGCTTGTCATCGACTTGGCCCAATATGCTTCCGTGCCCGTGATCAACGGTCTGACGGACTACTCCCACCCGTGTCAAGCGATGGCTGATTACTTCACCATTCAAGAAATCAAGGGTGATCTGAATGGGCTTAAGCTCTGCTTCGTCGGTGACGGAAACAATGTCGCTCACTCCCTGATGTTCGCTGGCGCACGGCTTGGCGCGCATGTCACTGTTGCCTGTCCAGCCGGCTACGAGCCTGACTCCGTTGCAGTCCAACAATCTTCAGAGGATGCAAAAGCCACAGGGGCACGAATCGAGGTCACGCACGACCCCAACGAAGGTGTCAAGAATGCCGACGTCGTCTATACCGACGTGTGGGCTTCCATGGGGCAAGAAGCGGAGGCGGAGGCGCGAAGGCTCGTCTTTCGTCCTTTTCAAGTCAATAGGAGTTTGATGGCAAAAGCCAAGAGCGACGCCATCTTTATGCACTGTCTCCCCGCACATCGCGGTGAGGAGGTCACCGACGACGTCATCGATGCCCCGTCTTCCGTTGTCTTCCAGGAAGCTGAGAACCGGCTCCATGTACAGAAAGCCATTATGTATCAATTGATGAAATGACGGAGCACGCGGTGGCACGGAGCGCACTCATAGCGGTTGGGGGAAATTCCCTCATCCGGGTCGGACAGCGGGGAACCATCGAGGAACAGCTTGCCAATGCTCACGCAACCGCGCGCAGGATTGCCCAGCTTGTCGCTGATGGCTGGCGCGTCGTTGTTACGCACGGGAACGGACCTCAAGTTGGAGCGGCCCTTCTGCGCTCGGAGCGGGCAGCAGGTGAAGCGTATACACAGCCTCTTGACGTGTGCGTTGCCACGACGCAAAGTGA
>JBBTCR010000255.1:0-10031 GCA_038043105.1 Bacteroidota bacterium | reverse complement strand
AACTCTCTCGCATGTTGCTTCCAAGATTTAGGAATAGGCAACAAGGCCTGGAAACTCTTAGTCGCACCCCTCGCAAGTGCTACTGTTTCGTCCTTTGCCGCCGCTCCAAGCGACGTATGAACACGTACAGGGAAACGGCTAACACGGTAATAATGAGCGTAGCGATGCCCAGTCCTTGACGTCGAAAGTAATATTCTTCGATGGCATTGTTTGCTTCTTCCGATACCTCCGATGCCACCTTCAAACCTTTGTCGACGATCTGCTGAAATTGCTGTTCGTCGAAGGAGTGGACCATCGTGCGCGATTCCAAGCGCGCTTGACGCGCATCGCGCAATTTGAATCTGGCTTCGCCAATCTCCATTCCTTTCCGTTCCGCTTCATCCACAAGCAGCGTCGCCGCACTTTCCAAACTTCGCAGGCTATCGATAAGCTGGCGCATATTCTTCGCAACGAGATGTGCTTTCGATGTTGGAGCACCGCCATGACACCAGCTACACACTGCCTCCGAACTGACACCCAGCAGTTTGTCCGTGGCAACGACGATGTCGTGATAGCCGTGACACGTTTCACATTCCGGCAGGTTTTTCTGGTCGAACGCTTTCTTGTGAGGACTCTTGGAAAACAGATCTGCGTTAAGGGCGTGACACGAGCCACAGATCTTCGAAATGGATTGCACGCCGGGCGGCGTTGCACCGTGATTGCCGTGACAGTCATTGCACGCCGGTGCAGCGAGATCGTGTTTTTGCAGCAGCGCGATGCCGTGGACGCCCTTCGAGTATTTTTCGAATTGGTCAACAGGAATCTTGTATCCTTTCATGTAGTTCGCGCTGCTGTGGCATGTTGAACACGTCGCTGGAACATTTATATCGTAGACCGCCGATTTTACGTCTTTGGCAGAGCGGATGTCATGGCTGCCGTGGCAACTCGCGCACTCCGCAACCTTGGCATCGCCCTTTGCGTTTCTCATCCCGTGTACGCTCGTCCGGTATTTATCAAGCTGGTCAACCGGCAGAGACGGGTTATATGTCCTCACGAACGCAGCATTGGCATGACACTTCGCGCACGTCTTGACGACATTTGGCGGATAGACGGGTGACGCGGGGTTATCTTTCCCCACGATGCCATGTGAACCATGACAAGTTGTACATTGAGCAATCCGTTCCTTCCCGGTGATAGAGAGCTTGCCGTGTACGCTCGTTGATAGCAGCTCCGCCTGCTCCAACGACAACGTCGAACGATATTTCTTCACCATGATCGCCGCATCGGCGTGACATCTTGCACATAATGTTGAAATCTCATCTCCCTTCGGCACGCCGGTGAAACCGGCGGATTTGCTCATCGCTTCTTCCATTTCTTCTTTCCTTGCGTCCCCGCCGTGGCAGTCAGCGCAGGATATTCCCTTACCAAGATGAATATCCCGTTTGAAGAGGGTCGATGGAGTATCTCCAATTGCCTCGTGACAGGTACGACACTGGTCTTGAGCCAGAGCGAGAGTTCCGTGCGCAGCAACTGATATCGAGATGATCCAGAGAATGATGTGAATAGGCCGCTGTTTCACGAAAGCCATCCCACGATTGTAAAGAGAATAATATAGATGACAGCAAATATGCCGATGTAGTTGGTGAAACGATTGCGTTCTCCGCGCGAGCTCCGCCGATCCCAGAACGGCACAAAAGTCCACAGCAATCCGGCAAGACCAAACAGCACGATGCCAAGCACCTCACCGTCGATGAACAACACTTGCGCCGGGATGTACTTCAATGTTTGAAACATGAACAAGAAGTACCACTCCGGCTTGATTCCAGCTGGAGCCGAGCTGAACGGGTCAGCTTTACGCCCCAACTCCCATGGAAAGATCACGGCGAGGATCGCCAGAATGTTTAGAACAAGAAGCCACAGCAAGAGGTCACGCAGGAGAAAGTTGGGAAAAAACGGCATGGTCTTGCGCTCAGTCGTTGGCTCCCCCTCGAAGCCGAGAGGTTCACTCATCCCTTGGCGCTGCACGAGCACCAGGTGAATGCCAAGCAGGACGGTAAAGATTCCCGGAAAGAGTGCAATGTGGAATCCAAACATCCGGGAAAGCGTCGCACCCGTGACGTCCTCGCCCCCGCGCAGGAAGACCATCACAGGCTTACCAATGAAAGGCAGGGCCCCGGCAATGTCAGTACCGACCTTTGTTGCGAAGAACGCGAGCTCGTTCCAGGGAAGAAGATAGCCACTGAAGCCGAACCCCAGCGCCAAAAAGAACATCAACATGCCGGTGACCCATGTCATCTCACGGGGTTTCCGGTACGCCTTGGTGAAATACACGCTGAACATGTGGATGAGGGCGGCAAGAATGAAGAGGTTGGCGGCCCAGCTATGGATGGATCGAATGAGCCACCCGAACTGCACCTTCGACATAATGAATTGAATGCTCTCGAAGGCCAGCTCCTCCCCGCTCTTGTAATACAGCAACAAGAGGATTCCCGTGATGACCTGAATGATGAAGAGAAAGAGGGAAACGCCGCCAAAATAATACCACAGCGAATGCCGGTGGACGGGGACGTACTTCTTGCCCAAGAACTCCACCAGACCAACAAGCTCTACGCGCTCATCAACCCAGTCGTACAACCGTTTCCAGAGAGGTTTCATGCTTTTTTCGAGATCAAGACATCCTCGTCCTGAACGATAACCTTGAATTCGTCCAATGGTCGCGGTGGAGGTCCTGCGATATTGCGGCCCGCGAGATCGTATTTGCCATTGTGGCACGCACACCAGATGACGCCAAGGTCTTTGCGGTATTGAACTGTGCAGTCGAGGTGCGTACACGTTGCGGAAAACGCACGAAACTCTCCAGTTGAGGTCCGAACAAGAATCACCGGCTTGTTTCCGAAACGGACAATCGTGCCGCTGTCTTTTTCGATATCTTTGACCTTCCCCGCTTTTACGCTGCTGACCTCCACCTCACCCTGTTTCGGCGGATTCAGGTACGCCAAAACCGGGTACAAAACCGCAGCAAGCCATGCAATAATCCCTCCGCCAAGGACATACTTCAAAAAATCCCGTTTGCTTTCGTCAGTGGACGCAATTCTGCTTTCGTTCGCCATATCACTCTCTATGTTCCCGATCATAGCGTTTGGTAGTCATCTCAAAACAATGAGGAATCCCTCTATGGTGTCTTCTCCTCGATAACGTTTTTTTTCGCCGTTTCCCACGGTGGAAGTAACTTGATCAAGATCGCCAGTAGAACAAACGGCAAAATAAGCAGAACGAGGGTCATAAGAAACCCCTCCATTCCCGTCAAATCCATCCTGTAAGCCATCAGCCCTCTGAAACTCTTCGAAAACATCTGGCCGCCGATGACAACGTTCCACCTCGTGGCAAATATTCCCAATTGTATCAAGATCACCGATACAAAATACAGGAGCTTTCTCAACTCTTCGTCGAACCGCAAGAGTCGAATTGCGACCATGATCCCAAGCGGGAGCAACATACCAAGAAGCACCTGTATGATCCCAAGACTGATGAAGAGCTTGTTCACCACCAACTCTGAAAGGATCCTGATCGACTCTTCGCTCTCATAGAATCGGTGGATGAAATCGAGCGACTCGAGCGAAAAGTCGACAATGACAGCATAGAACAGATACGATGCCATTTTGTCCAGACACTTCATGTCGATCTTTTCTCTCCTCAGGGGCGTAATGACCATGTAAAGAAGGATTACCAAGGCTATGCCGGATACGATGGCAGAGAAGAGAAAAACAATCGGCATCAGAACGCTGCTCCACCAGGGGTTTGCTTTAATAGAGCCGAAGATAAAGCCTACGTACCCATGCAGCAAAAACGCCGAAGGGATGCCAATAATGGTAATCCCCTTGACCACTTTTCGGTCGAACTCATACGACTTTTCGCTCACATCATTCGAAAATAGGGAGATAACCCTGTGGATCAGTTTCATTGGAAATTTCTCTTCCTTCGACCACAGAATAAGATCCCTCCGATAGGTGAACCATATCTCGAGGAGAAGCACGACCATCAAGTACCACGCATAGACGAATCCAAACATTGCCATGGCGGAGCTGAAGTTCGGGTTCAGAAAGATTTCGTACGATCGCTCCGGATGACCAAGATGCAGAAGAAGTGGAAGAGGAGCAACGAGGAGAAAAGCGAGCGCCGTCAACAGGGCAAGTCTGTACGCCGGTTGCACTTCTTTGATGCTAAAAACCTTGACGAGCGAGGCAAGAATGAAAGCCCCAGCCACCAGCCCGGTCAAATAAGGATACACAACGATCAGAATTCCCCAGTGAACCTCAATCTCGTTGGGATAGATATACCCCGTCACCTGCTTCAGGAGTTCAAATAACTTCTCAGTCACTGGATCGTTCATCGCACTTCTCCGTCGAGACCCGAATAGGAAACCTTCGGCTCTGTGTTGAGGAATGGTTTCAACACGTGAAGCTTGTTCATCCGCCTGAATCTCGCCAGAGGACTTGCGCTGCTTCGAACATCCCCAAAAACTCTAGCCTGAGTCGGGCAGACCTCTACACAAGCAGGCAGCAGCCCCCGGGTGATCCGATGATAGCAAAATGTGCATTTGTCCGCCGTTTCTTTTTCCGGGTGAAGATAGCGGGCGCCGTACGGGCACGCCTGGATGCAGTATCGGCATCCGATGCAGCGGTTTTCATCCACAAGGATAACGCCATCCTTAGTTTTGAAGGTCGCTCCGACGGGGCACACCTGCACACACGGAGGATTCTCACACTGGTTGCACAGTTTCGGTACAAAGAAGCTTCTCAGAACATCTTTTTCGATCGCCGGTTCTACCGTCCGCTCAATTCTGGTGTCAATATTCTGTACGCTGACCTCACTGTCTTTCTTTATGACATACCGCTCCACCCACGTACGGAAAAAGAATGGCTCTTTCGGGACGTCGTTCTCCTCCTTGCAAGCCTCAACGCACCGACCGCATCCAATGCACTTCTCGATTTGAATCCCCATTCCGTAATAGTGCTTCGAAGGATCATAGCCCTCTGTTCTTGCTGACGCACGACGAAGAAATCCACCGACGACACTCCCCGAAACGATGAAGGAAAAACACTTTTTGAGGAATCCTCTCCGTTCCATACTATTCTACCTCCGGCATGTGCGGGTAGTGGCACTGCCAACAAAGATATTTTTCTCCGTGTGTGGCCAAATCGATCTTCGGAGTATCTTTGACATTTGAATCGCTGTCGTGGCACTTCCCACAGAACTTTCTTTCCGATGGTATCGTTGCTCTGGTTACACGCGGCGCCAGCTTATGTCCCTGGGGGACATTGTGACAGGTTGTGCATTCGAGGAGAACGTGCGGCGATACGGACTTCGTCCGCGCAATTTCGGCGTGACACGCCTGACATTCCTGTGGAACTCTTGGCGGCTTGGGGTCGTGCGGGTTATGACATACTACACATGGTTTAAGTGGGTTGTGGGCAACAGGATTGATCTGTGGAAAGCCCGTAGGTCGGGAAGGATTGTAGGTGTGACATCCGGAGCAAAACTCCCTCATCCTCGACAAACGCGGCTTTGTCTCCGTAGGATTTTCCGTGTGCTCTTTCGCAGCTCCGTGGCACGTTTCGCAAGAAAGGTTCCTATGATATCCCCCTTTTTTGATATTGTACTCGTCGTGACAGCTTGCACAGACGTCAGAGCCTGCATATCGGATCGCCCGCGACATTTCTCTGTCGACCGTCGATTTGATGTGCACTTGTGCGTCTTTGAGGGGAGCAGGGATGATATACCTTATCGAGAGAATGCTTCCGACGATTACAGCGAAGACAACAAGGATTCTCAGAAGGGCATCGGGAATTCGCTGCAGGAGCTTTTTCATTCAATCACCTTTCGCTTGCCTTCTGACAGAGGCGCACTCAGCTTTTTTCGCCCTTCGCGGTAATGACAGGCGAAGTCATTGGCTATTATGACAATCACTACAGTTCATCTCCTTCCAGGCATCTCCGATATCGACCGGATGATGGTACTCCACGCCGCCGAGTGATAACCGCAGCCTTTCCTTCTCAGACTGTTGTGCAAGGATCGTATGGCAGACGTTGCAATCCCTCGAGAGCACCTTTCCATCATCGCTTACGTGCTTCCCATCGTGGCATCGGAAGCAACCCGGATAGTAGAGGTGACCGATGTCGTCAGGAAACTTCTTCCAGTTCACCTGCATCTCCGGGAAGTAGTTGCGGCTGTAGATCTTCTGCACCTCTTCGACCGCGCGCTCAATTTCCACCTTCTTCCTCGCTGCGATATCTGGGCGGATGTTTCTGTAGAATTCTTCGATCACAAGCTTGATGCTATCAAGCGCGACTTGCTTCGAAGTGTAAGGATATTCCAGGGCCTTAACCGCTATGCTTTTTACACTGGGAAGCTCTGGATCGATCCAGCCTAAGGACATCACGTGATTCACAGAACGTGCCGGCGGATGATAGATGTGCGTCGGCCGATTGTGGCAATCAATACAGTCCATTCGGCGTGCTTTGGACTTCTTCAGATCCTCGTCGCTAATCGGGTTCTCCGTGCTGCGATAGACGATCTCCTTCCCGTCGGCGGTACGCGAGCGTATCCAAGGTATGACTTGCCGCTGCGAGTCTGTATGCACGTAGGTTAGCTCATTGGCGATATTCATGTGCCAATGGATGCCCGACGTTGGACCAGCTTCGATGTTGCCGCCACCTATTTTCATCAAGAGGTTGAGGGTCCACTTCGTGTTATGTTCATCAGAGAGGTAATAGATATTCACATGCTGCTTCTCACTGAAGAAATGCTTCGGCCAGTGGCATTGCTCGCACGTCTCTTGGGCCGGACGAAGGTTTTCGATCGGCGTCGGAATGGGGCGCGGGTATTTGTTAAACGCCGTCGCGTAGACCTGATAGGCGCCCGAAAGCTTGGACCGAACGAACCAACCGGCCCCGGGGCCGATATGGCACTGGACACAACCGACCCGAGCGTGTGGCGAATACTGATAGGCTGTATACTCCGGCTCCATAACTCTGTGGCATGTCGTGCCACAGAACTCATCGGAGTCCGTATACTCATACGCTTTGAAGCTGCCGAATGCCGAGAACATCAACAGGAGGACGGCGCCGATGGAAAAGAAGGTAAAGGCCGTACGATGGCGTGGGTTATTCAGGTCGATTTGCGGCAGGTGCAAGCCGTGCGGTTTCCCTGTTCGTTCCCGGCGATGCTCACGAAGGATCCCGACAACGATCAGGACAAGACCAAGAATAAGGAAGGCTGGCAGGATGACGAACGCGATGATGCCCATGTAGGGCTTCGGATGCTCCGCCAACATCTCCAGAAGCATCAGAAACAATATCAGGCCGAAGCTCACCGCCGCAACTGCTGCCCCTATGAGCGTGATCGCATTATAGAATGAAGGCGGAAAGACTCGTCTCATCGTCCGATAGGATCAGTTGAAAAAGATGACCGCGAATATACCCTTTTTCTCCACAATTATCGATAGGCAAACAGCATCGCATAGATGATCCAGACTACAATGCTGAACCCAACAGAGAGTGCGACCCAGCCGAAGAACCGCACGGTCCGGATCACAATTGGAGGATACGGTTCAACCAGGTACTCCTCGAGCTTTCCTGACTTGACGAGCGTCTCGTATTCTGCCGGCTTGTCTTGTTTGAGCTCCTCGAGAGACATCCGCCCGGTGAAAACCCCAATATCCATTGGAAATTTTTCAGGTCGAAGGTGGGTGTTGAAGAAGTGCACCGTGAAGATAAATCCTACAGCAAGCAGGGCCTCGTCGCTGTGAATGATGGTGGCCACATTGAGGAACCATCCTGGGATAAAGAGTGTAAAAAACTCTGGAAACCACAACAAGAGCCCCGTTGATCCGATGATGGTAATCCCCCAGAAAACCGCGAAGTAGTCGAATTTCTCCCAGTACGTGTATCGACCGTAGCTCGGGCGAGGTCCTCGGCCGAGAAACCATTTGATGTTGCCAATCAGGTCTTGCAGATCTTTCTTGTTGAACAACATCGAATCAGGTCCGAAGAGCAGGGCTCGCCACGAGTGGTACATCCGTCGCTTCATCCTGACAAGGTCTACGATATGGGCGATGAAAACCCCGATCATGAAGACGGCTGCCACTCGATGGATGTATCCAGCAGACTCAAAGCCGCCAAAAAATCGGGAAAGAATGGCCGCCCACTCGGTGTACGAAAACTTCAGCGTCATGCCGGTCAGCGCCAGGCTAATGAAGCTGACGATCATGATGACATGGAGAATCCGGTTCAGCCGCTTGAATCGGAGGAACTGCCTCTCCGCAGCTTGACCGGCTTCCGCTTCAAATGTCTTTTTTGTCTCGATCGTCGGCTCGAGATGTATCGTTGTTTCCATCGCCTATCGCTTTGGGTTGTGACAAATTCTGTCTCATTGTGCGCCGCATCTGCAACGCCCGTGGCAGCCAGAGTAGCGTATGAATGCCGCAAAAGATGAATGTCCCGATCAGCAATGTTGTCATCCCCCAGAATGTCCAGAACAAGAGGGGATATTTCTCCGGATCGTGATGCGTCGCGTGGGTCAGATACCCTGCGAAACGACGAGACGCACCCGGATGGCATTTCTGACACGTCGCGACGACATTCTCGCGACTCAAATGGGAGCGGGAATCAGAAACTGGGAGGATGTCGTGCGCCCCGTGACAGTCATAACACTTTGCCGTCTTGGTATATCCGAGCTGAGACACTTTCCCATGATAGGTGTCGAAATACGTCTTCGCGATCGTTTCGTGACATCGTCCGCATTGTGTCATGATCTCGAGCATGAAGCCCGTCTCGTCGGCTCGCCGTATCGTATGGGCCGTATGGCAATCACTGCAGACGGGGAGCTCCTTGTCGGTCTTTCCAACTTTCGTGGCGTGGATGCTCCGTTCAAATTTGTCCTCAATACCATGGTGACAGCGACCGCATGTTGCGGGGACGTTATACCTGTTCACGCTCGACAGTGAATCGGTTTGTGGCCGGACGTTGTGGGCAGTATGGCAATTGGTGCACATCGCTGTCACGGTGAGCCCGCTTTTCATTAACCCTTTGCCGTGAATGCTCTCCGTGTAGTGCTCAATAATCTCGTGCTGGCTGCCAACATATCTCACGGCGGCCTTTTGCCCTTCTCGATGGCAGCGCGCACAAAGCAATGGAACGTTCGTTGGAAACGTCGGCGATTTCGGGTCCAGCTTGCCGAGCACGCCGTGGGTGCTATGGCACTCCTTGCATGTCGGAGCGTTCGGGTCATTCTTGACGATGAGCTCCCCGTGCATGCTTCCCTGATATTGCTGACCGATTTCCGCGTGGCAAGAGGCACAATCTACCTTCGTCGTGATCGTCTCGCACGGCCGAACCCGAGATGCGTTCACCTCCGAGTGACACTGGCTGCACGAGATTTTCGCATGGCGAGAATATGCCAGGTCGTTTGTATGCACGAACAACGATCGTCCATCTTTAGAGCCCTTCAGCTCGCTCCGCTCATGACAGCGCAGACAATCCTTGTCCTCCATCCCCTGCGTGTAGAAAACCTTTCTGATCTTATGCGGCTGGTGACAATCAACGCACGCCGGAAGAATGTGGGCCTCTTTTTCCCACAACTCCCCTTTGATCACTTTGCGATGGACTGGCTCAATTTGCGCATGGCATTTCGTGCAGGTTGCAGCGATGTTTCGCCGCGCGATGGAGGAGGCGGGATCCGTATGGGGGAGTATCGAGTGCGCAGTGTGACACGAGGCGCAGTTCGGGGCAACGATCAGCCCTTTGCGGAGAAGCCCTTCGCCGTGAATGCTCTCAGAATAGTTTTCGAGAATATGATCCTGGTGAATGGCACGCTGGAGCATGACCGGCGAGCCTTCTCGGTGACACTTCCCGCAGAGGAAAGGCACCTGGAGCACAGCAACGCTCGAGCGAGGATCCGATGCAGGCAGGATATCGTGGGTCCCGTGACAATCCTTGCACAGAGGAGCCAGCGGATCTCCTTTCGCAATGGCTTTTCCGTGCAACGACTTTGCG
>JBBTCR010000254.1:0-1388 GCA_038043105.1 Bacteroidota bacterium | reverse complement strand
CGACAAGAAGCTGCAGGATGACGTTTGTGTAAATGCCCGAGATCACATCATCAGCCATGACACCGAACCCGCCTCGTTTCTGATCCAACCTTTTAGCAGGGAACGGCTTGAAGATGTCGAGTAATCGGAAAAGAAAAAAGGCAAAACCAGCGATCGGCATGCTTTTCGGAAGAAAAAGGAGAGAAACCCACATGCCGAGGACTTCATCAATAGTCACCTCTGCAGGGTCATGGCCGTACACTTTTTCCATAGCCCGCGAAGCTCTGATCCCTAGCAAGAACACAATCAAACATGCCGGTAGGAGAACGTAGATATTCTCAAAGCCGGGGATGAGATAGATTGCAAGTCCTACAAGAGTGCCGAACGTTCCTGTAGCTGCTGGCAAATAGCCCGAGAAGAGTCCGGACGCGAACGCTTTAGTCAAGAAGGGAATGCTCGCCGCTTGGTCGAGCGCCGGCGAAGGTATGCTACTCTGATTCTGTGATTCGGCTGGTGATGTCATACAGCTCGCGAACGGTTTTCCAGTTTTCGATGATATAGAGAACGCCGGTCAAGAGCGTGATCCCCGCAATCACGACCATGCTCGCGTAGAGCAAGGAACGGTCGAGTAGCATGTTTATCATCTCGCTGTATCTGGACCGGATGAACTCTACATCCTGTCCGACATACAGAAGGAGAACATAGTAGATGACGACGAATTGCAGGAACGTCTTCGTTTTGGCAAGACGTGTCGTATCAAAAGGCTTCCCTTTGTACTCCGCATAGGAACGAAGCAGGGTGATGGCGATGTCGCGAACGACGATGACCCACACTGTCCACGGCGGAACTAAATCAAGGTAGATGAATGCGACCAGCGCAGCGGATGTGACAACCTTGTCTGCGAGGGGATCCAAGAACGTCCCCCATCGAGTAACGTAGCCCCATCGACGCGCAACCCAGCCGTCGTACCAGTCTGTGAGCAAAGCGATGATGAATACGAGCAGGGAGAGCTGGCGAAGAACCGGATTCGACGAGAACAAGAAGGCAAGGAACACCGGCGTCAGCGCGATCCGCAGGAACGTAAGCTGGTTGGGAGGTGTGAATGAGAACTTCATGGTCTGAGTGCGCCAGTGTCTTTCGAATCCGTAACAAAAAATCCCGCCAAGATTGCGGGATTTCATAACAGCCACGCACAATATAAGAGCGAACGCCCGCGTTAGGCAGCTTTCTGAATTCGACCGGTCTTGATGCAGGTTGTGCAAACGGTGATGCGGCGAACCGATCCGTCCACCTTCGCACGAACCTTCTGCAGATTGGGCATGAAACGCCTCGGAACGCGATTATTGGCGTGACTGACGTGGTTTCCCGCCATTGGCTTCTTGCCACAAACATGACAAATTCTTGCCATC
>JBBTCR010000253.1:0-6789 GCA_038043105.1 Bacteroidota bacterium | reverse complement strand
AAGAGCAAAACTCGTGACGTTCAGATCAATGGGGACGTGTGTCATGTAGTAGATGCCGGCCGGCAAGGAGATGACCTCGTACTTCATCTCCAGCCAACAGAGCACATAGGCCAGGATGTTGCCGAGAATTGTGCCGACCACGCCGATGAACATGCCTTGAATCAGGAACACCTGCATGATCTTCTTTCGATTCGTTCCGATCGCGCGCAGGATGCCAACCTCTTTTGATTTCTCCATCACCATCATCAGGAGCGTGCCGATAATGTTGACGGTCGCAACGACCACGATCAAACCAATGATAATTGGTATGGGTTTCTTCTGGAGCTCGATCCAGGTGAACAGGTTCCGGTTCATCTGGTAGGTTGTACGGGCATAGTAGGGGTAGCCGAGCTCTTCGGGAATCTGACGTGCGAGGGTTCCCAGTTTATCAAGTTCCGTGACGAGAATGTCAAAGCCAGAAACCATCGGGCCGACCGCGAAGAGACGCTGCGCGTTCCTGATGTTGATGTACACGTAGGTCTCGTCGTAGTCTGCCATCCCCGTTTCGTACAAGCCCATCACCTCGAACTGCATGACGCGCGTTTGTGACAAGGAGAGCGATGAGCCGCCGAGCGAGAGCAAGAGAAGACGATCTCCCGTGCGCGCCTCAAGTTTCTGCGCAAGACGCCGCCCGAGGATGATCCCCTCGATGCCCCTTTCCCGCGGTTCCAAGCGATACTCCCCTTCAATCAGTCTTTGCCTGGCAGCCGAGATGTCATTCTTCGGATCGACACCTTTGATCAGTACTCCATCAGTTGCCGCAGCGGATCGTATCATTCCCTCGCGTGAGAGATACGGTGCCATCTCCAAGACCTCGGGATACCGAGATTTCACGAGTTGCATGGCTTGTGTTGGATTGGTCAGGAGCTGATTCTGGAAGCCGAGAAGCTGCATGTGCGCCGTAAAGCTCACAACATTTTCTTTGATCGTTCTTTCGAAACCACTCAGGACCGACAACGTAATGATGAGAGCGGCAACGCCGAGCGTCACGCCGACCACTGCGATGAGGGTAATGAAGGAAATGAAGCCACGATGGCGACGGGAGCGCAAATAGCGAAGGGCGATGAACAATGAAACTGGCATAGTGGACTCTGGAGACCTGACAGGTTTTTGAAACCTGTCAGGTCTTTGCTGGAAAGTTATTTCTTCGTTCCCCACTGGAGCAAATAGTTCTTGATAAAATCATCGATCTCGCCGTCCATCACGGACTGGACGTCGCTCGTTTCAGTGCCGGTCCGGTGGTCCTTCACCAATGTGTACGGCTGAAAGACGTACGACCGGATCTGACTTCCCCACTCGATTTTCTTCTTAGAGCTTTCGATTGCGCTCAGGCGTGCTTCTTCCTCTTCCCGCCTGAGTTGATACAGACGCGATTTCAGCATCTTCATAGCGCGCTCGCGGTTCTGAAACTGTGATCTCTCTTGTTGGCAGGCAACAACGATTCCCGTCGGGACGTGCGTAATGCGAACAGCAGTCTCAACTTTATTGACGTTCTGACCACCTTTTCCGCCCGATCGATAGGTGTCCACTTTGAGGTCGGCGGGGTTGATTTCGATTTCGATGTCGTCCTCGATTTCCGGATAGACAAAAACAGAGGCAAATGAGGTATGTCGGCGTGCATTGGCATCGAAGGGAGAAATTCGCACGAGCCGGTGCACCCAGCTTTCCGCTTTCAAATAGCCGTAGGAGTATTTTCCAATGATTTCGATTGTTGCGCTTTTGATGCCGGCCCCTTCTCCCTCGAGCATATCCGCCAGATTGACCTTGAACCCCTTCTGTTCGCACCAGCGAGTGTACATCCGAAGGAGCATCTGCGCCCAGTCTTGTGATTCTGTGCCGCCGGCTCCCGAGTGAATTGTCAGGAGAGCATTCTTCTCATCGTCCACTCCTCCGAGCATGTTCTTGAGCTCGAGCGACGCGATCTCCTGTTCGAGCTTCTTGAGGTCATTGACAATTTCTTCGACGACGTTCTTCTCGTCGCTCTCTTCCGCGAGCTCGATCAGCATCCCCGTATCTTGAGCCAGGGAATTCAACTTGTTCCATGCCTCGATCCAGTCCCTGCGATTATTGATCTCTTGCAGAACCCTCTGAGCCGCGGTGTTGTCATTCCAAAAGGCCGGCTCATGCGTCTTGGCCTGAAGCTCTTCGATTTCAACTTGCTTCTTGTCGAGGTCAAAGATACCCCCTCAGAGAGGTGAGTCTCTCCTTTTGCTCTTCAAGTTTCTCTTTCAGTTCCTCAAACATAGTTAGATCGTGACCTCCTCTTCAATAATGTCAATTTCCATTCGAAGCAGCGCCGCGCTCAGGGTCTTACCTTGTGCATCGTTTTTCAAGGATTTCGTTCCGCCTCCGCCCAGCGCTTGATGCAGCAGAAAGTTGAGCGCACATAGGTTCGGCAGTTCATAACGTTCGACGCGTCCGGCAACGATGCCCCCGAAATGCTCCTTGACGCGATCCGCTGTTACATATTTCCGGATAACCGGATAGTACTCCTCCTTGAGGGCAATCAGCCCGACGTTGGCGGTGTCGCCTTTGTCTCCCGAGCGCGCGTGACAGATCTGTCGGAGCTGAATCCTCATAGTCCTACACTTGCTGAATGACCACACTCGGCGTCACAGCGCTTTTGGGAATCAAGGCCGGCCAGTACGAAACGACCTCGCTTGGCTTCGGCCTACCACCCGCAAACCCGGTAACTCCAGGTGGACCTGTGAGTATCAGCGGTGCGATTTCCTTCCCGAAGCGCTCCACATCAGCGTGGCTCTTGCTGCGTGCGCCAACGCGCAGGACCACCTCATTAACAACGTTTGGCATCTCGGCTATCGGCCCGTGGCATGAGTTCAGCCCCAAAAACTCCGTGTGAATAGCTTCGAGGTGCAAGCCCGCATCTCTGAGACGCGTCCGTAGTACCTCATCGGCGTGTCGCGCTTTCTCTAGGGCATCTGGCCAGGCAAACGTCAATTTACCAACTGCGGTATAGCCTTCGTGATATGACATCGAGACCTTATATGTCTCCGTTGCCGGTTTTCCTTTTACGCCAAACATCCTCACTCTGTCTTTGCTCTCTTGCTCGAGATTGATCGTCGTGAAGTCGGCAATGACGTCGGGCGTTACATACCGTGTGGGATCACCGATCTCGTAGAGGAGCTGCTCCTTCACGGTCTGTACGGTCACCATTCCACCGCTCTGGTCGTGTTTGGTGATGACGATATCACCATTTGAGTACGCTTCGGCGATGGGGAAACCGATATGAGCCAGGTCGGGAACGGAGCGCCAGTCGGCGCTGAAGTTTCCGCCACTCGCTTGTCCTCCACATTCCAGTATGTGGCCCGCGATCGTTCCGCTTGCAAGCTTGTCCCAATCATTCTCACTCCAGCCAAACTCGTACATCATCGGGGCGAGCGTGAGACCCGTATCTGTTGTTCTTCCAGTGATGACGATGTGAGCGCCCTGCAGCAGTGCTTCAACGATCGGAGCCGCACCGAAGTAGACATTTGCGCTCAGTATCTTGTGGCCGATGGTCTCGATCGACTCACCCGTATCCATATTGTTCAGGTTGATTCCGCGACCGCGAAGCTCGCCCATTTTATCCAATATGTCATCACCGTGGACGATGCCGATCTTGAGCCCCTTGATTCCCCTCTTTTGAGCATACTTCAGAATTGCCTCGCTGCACGCTTGCGGGTTAGCACCACCGCCATTGGTGATGATCTTGATGTCCTTCGCGACACAGATTGGAAGAATCTGCTCTGTGAGGGGAATGAGATCCTTCGCATAGCCGAGCTCGGGATTTCGTTTCTTCTGCTTTTGCAGAATGGACATCGTGACCTCCGCGAGGAAATCCATCACGATGTAGTCGATTGGGCCCTTCGACACCTGATCGAGTGGCGCGGTTTGAAGGTCCCCCCAAAATCCCTGCCCGGAGGCAATTCTGATTTTTTCTTTCAAGCTACCCAGAGTCTCTTAGTGTCACGCTAGTATCGCCTTATACCCGTAGCAGAGAATGCCTGCTTTACCGTCTTCTTGAATCCTTCGAAAAACGAGTTTGACTTTCTGCCCCACCTCAAGCTTATCGACCTCAACATCTGCAATTTGAGTGGTTACTCGCACGCCGTCGTTCAATTCCACAATTCCCACCGCAAAAGGGGTCTGTTTCGAGAACTTGTCTGATGCCACCCGTACGACCGTGAAGGTCACAAGCCTCCCTTCATCGCTCAGGCGGACTGTCTCAAACGCTTTCCCTTTGCACTTCGGACAGATGCGGCGCGGGGGAAAATGGACCCCTCCACACTTCACACATTTGCCGGCCTCAAGCCGGTATCGCTGCGGGATCTCGCGATGATATCTTGCTGTAATCATTGTGCCTCCAATATATGAATGACACAGCTTGCGCCCGAACCACCCATGTTCTGAGCCATGCCTATTCGCGCATTCTTGGCCTGCCGTGGCCCAGCCTTAGCCGTGAGCTGCTCATAGAGCTCGATGATTTGAGCGATACCTGTAGCTCCCACGGGGTGACCTTTTGCCTTGAGTCCCCCACTCGTATTGATCGGGATACGACCACACTCGATCGCCGTAAGGCCTTTCACGACAGCTTCACCCCCCTTTCCTTTTTCGAAGAAGCCCAGATCTTCCGATACCACAATTTCTGCAATCGTAAAACAATCGTGAACTTCGACCAGGTTGACATCAGTCGGCTTGATGTTCGCCATCTTGTACGCTTTTTGGGCTGCGTTGACAACAGACTTGAGCGTGGTCAGACTCTCGCGGTTGTGCAGTGCGATCGTGTCCGAAGACTGCGCCGAAGCGATCACCTTTGCAAAACTTTTGTTCAACTTCTTGGCAACATCCAAGGACGCAACCACAACTGCAGCAGCTCCGTCGCTGACGGGCGAGCAATCGAGCAGCCGGAGCGGGTCAGCAACCATCGTTGAGCCTATGACCTGTTCGAGCGTGACCTCAGAACGGAACTGCGCATTGGGGTGCTTCGCACCGTTGCGATGATTCTTGACCGCAACAGCCGCCATCTGCTCCCGCGTTGTTCCATACTGGTGCATATGAGCTTTCGCGATCATTGCATACAGACCGGGGAACGTGATGCCGTGATAAACTTCATACTCTTGATCGGCAGCAGTGGCCAACACATCGGTGACATCCGCACCATCGGTCATTTTCTCGACGCCTCCGGCCAGCACGATATCGCTAGCACCTGATGCGACCTCCAGGAAGGCTTGCCGGAATGCAGCGCCGCCAGACGCACACGCGGACTCCACTCGAGTGGCGGGAATCGGATTGACTCCGAGATAATCTGCCAGCACGGCGCCAAGATGTTCCTGGCCGACAAACAGACCCGGCGACATCGATCCCACGTAAAGGGAATCGATGTGATCGACACCAGCGTCCTCGATTGCGTTTTGTGCCGCTTCAACAAAGATGTCTTTAATTGATCGACCCCAGAGTTCTCCAAACTTCGTCATCCCAGTGCCGATGACAGCTACGTCTCTCATGGCTGGGTCTCCTTATTCATTAAGTTTGATCTTGCGGCGGAATTTCGCATACTCGCCATAATTCAAGTAGATCTTCTTTTCATCCAGCATCTGACGAACTTTTGGCGCGCGGTCTCGAACGTTGTTGATCTCGTCTGTCACGCGCAAGATAAATCCATCACTCCCGGCACCTGAGCCAAACGAGACCATGAAAATCAGGTCACTAGGCTTTGCCACATCGAGGACGGCGGTCAATCCTGTCGGTGATGAGCCAGAGTAGGTGTTCCCCATCCACGGGACGAGCCATCCCGTTTCGATCTGCTCTTTTGTGAAGCCAAGCCGTTTGCCGACCTCCATCGGGAATTTCCCGTTTGGCATATGGAAGACAGCATACCGAAAATCCTTCGGTGACATGTTCGACTTCTCCAGCAAGGCCTTTCCAGCTCCTACGATGTGCCTGAAGTACGCCGGGTCGCCGGTAAATCTCCCGCCGTGACGTGGATAGTCTTCGCCTTCCCGACGCCAGAAATCGGGTGTGTCCGTTGTGTACGAGTGAGTATACAAAATCTCCGCCACTACTCGCTCCTTACCCATGATGAACGCCGCGCCCCCCGCGGAGGCAGAGTACTCCAGAGCATCACCAGGCGCTCCTTGCGATGTATCGGAGCCAATCCCCATTGCATACTTCATTTCTCCGGACTTGACGTGACTATAGGCAACATACATCGCCTCGGTTCCGGCTTTGCAAGCAAACTCATAGCTCGCCACGTGAACGTGAGGACCAATGCCGAGAGCATCGATCAGAATCGTTGCGCTCGGTTTGACCGCATAGGGATGCGACTCAGAGCCGATGTATACTGCTCCAATCTCTTTCAGGTCGATCTGAGCGCGCCGGAGAGCGTTCTTGGCCGCCTCGACCGAAATCGTGATCGTATCCTCGTCTTGTCCCGGTACTGTTTTCTCGAACAGCTGTAAGCCTCGCGTGATAGCCTCTGGATCGGCCCCCCATTGCCTGGCTATCACTTCCGCTTTGATGCGATACCGTGGGAGGTAAGCACCATAGCCTACGATGCCAACCATTTGATCTCCTTTCAATGAAGGTGTGATCGAACAAAATATGTCACTAAGCGATCTTGAGATGCAACTCTTTGAGCTGCTGAGCATCAACCTCAGAAGGTGCCTCGTCCATCAATGACAGCGCGCTGCTTGTCTTTGGGAACGCGATCACGTCACGAATGGATTTCTGCCCCGTCATCAACATGATGAT
>JBBTCR010000252.1:5660-6836 GCA_038043105.1 Bacteroidota bacterium | reverse complement strand
CACCTGTTGGAACACAAAGCCGCCGCCTCGCTTCAGTATCTCCACTTGATGTCGCACGTGGGTGCGCACCTCATTCGGCGTGCATCGCGGCAGAATGCGCTGCGTGTCGCAACCTCCTCCCCAAAATGCGATATCCTTTCCAAAGTCCGATTTGAGTCCTTCCACATCCATACCGCTGCAACTGACCTGCACCGGATTGATGGCATCGAGCCCAGCGTCAATGAGGTCAGGTAGGAGCTCCCGCACGCCACCACAGCAATGAAGCATGACCTTAACATTTGCCAGCTTCTTGGCGTGATCCCACATCTGTTTATGTCGCGGCTTGAAGAATTCCCGGTACATCGCCGGAGAAATCTGGGGACCGCTCTGCATCCCCAGATCGTCACCAAAGAGAATAATATCGATAGAGTCTCCCACCAAGGCGAGGAAGTGTTCCAAATTCTTCAAGTGCATCTCAACGACGCGATCCAGGAAAGCGTGAGCTCTCGCCGGATCCATCGCAAGAAGGAGCAGGAAGCCATCGTTCCGGTAGAGGAATTGTCCCATCTCCAGGAGGTTGCCACCAAAAAGGCCGAGCACAGCAGGTTTTGTGTTTGCCCTCAGCCGCCGTGCCCCTTCTCGAAAGCGTTCATCTCCACCAGCCCCTTCAACAAGAGGCCCCGGTGGCGAAGCGATAGCAGTCCACATGGATTCTCCCATGGCCTCTTCGAGAGCATCCAAATTATCCTGTTCAAAAAACGGATAGTGTGTCTGCTCGAAATACAATGCACCATCGGGCATCTGAGCAATCACGCGACCGGTTTTGGAGCGAATGATCCAGCGCTTCTGCTCTCGTTCCGGAAGCGTCCAGACTGGCATCTTGCAGGGCGTGCCGTCCGGCAAAACCCAGTCGGCCCAATCCTCCTCACGAAGAGCGAAGCCGCGCCCGAGCTCGATCGTATCGACACCGAATTGATCCAACACATCATCATCCACTATCGCTAGCTGCTGAACAGGATCGTAGACCCGAACTGGCCGCTCAGGCAAGCCGAGGTGCGCTCGCAACTTTGGATACACGATAGCAGAGACGCCGGATGATCGGTGGCCGGAGAGATCGATCGGAACGCGATCCGGCTCGCGGTGATTTAGTGCCGTGAGTACTCTTTCTCGGGAATTCATGTGCAAGACTCCCGCATC
>JBBTCR010000252.1:0-5560 GCA_038043105.1 Bacteroidota bacterium | reverse complement strand
TTGCCGTCCACCATTCATGGACCTTCAACCGATGGTAGCTTCTCGAGGCCAAATCTCTTCCCGTGCGACTCCATGATTTTCCTCAGCTCGGTCTTGATTCCTCCTGAGAGGATAGGTTCTTCTTCGTTCGAGAGTAGCTCTTCAACCTTCTCCGAGGCCCGATCCGCCAACGAGGGTTTTCCATCGTCAACCCAGCGCTGATAGTTGCCCCGATCGATGATGTGGGGGTACGCCTGTTCGATTTTATACCATCGCAGCGTGTGAGGGTGGGTCAAGAAATCCGTGTCCACATCGATGTCGGAGAAGAGATCAAGAGCGATGGGGTCGTCTCTCTGGCTTATGCCCTGCATCAACCGATATGCCATTCCACAGATCTCATTGTCGATGACGAGTTTCTCAAGACTCTGGCAGCTTTCAAAATCCATCATGCCTCCGCCGGAGACGACATTGATTCCCGAAAGCGCTGCCAAGATCGCGCCAATCCCGGACTCGAGTCCTGCCTGAGAATCCACGCATTTCGAATCGCTGAGGCCCATATATGCATGCGTGGGGAGGCCAAGTGACTTTCCGATCTGGCTGTACGCCGAGTCGATCATCATCGTTTCGATCGCGCCCATAGGAGCGTTGGCGGTCATCATGTCAAAGCTTGCGGGCGAGCCTCCAAAGATCACTGGGGCTCCTGGATTCGCCAACTGAGAGATGACAACTCCCGAGAGATTCTCTGCAGTCAGCTGAACGAGCGCTGCAGCAAGCGTCACGGGCGACGTTGCCCCCGTGAGGGGCATGGAAACGAACTCGGACGGAATCCCTGCGCGCGCACAATCGACCACACTCTGTGCTGTGAGATTGCTCCACTTCAACGGAGGAGAGGGACAGGCATCGAAGATCGCCAGCGGTTTGTTTCTCAAGTTTTCCTCACCTCCCCTGACCGCGGCGAGCATCTCAAACATCGGCTTGAATCCTTCAACAAGGAAAGTCCCTGTGACAATCGGCTTGGAACAGAATTGGAGGGCGATAAAAATCCGATAGCAGTCTGCAACTTCATCAGGGACGTCACTGCTCATCAATCCCGTGCTCTGGAAGTGGAAGTTCGCGAGCCGCTGAATGAGGCTGTGGAATCGAATCAAATCTTGAGTGGCTGCCTTTCGCTGGGAATGCATTTGATAGTCAAAAATCCTGAGAGCTGCGGAGCCGGGATCGAAGTTGACTTCGTCTCCCCCTACGTGAAATGATTTCTCTCCCTTCGCATCGTACATCGTGATCGATTGTGGCGAAGACGAGAGTGCATCGTCCACAAGCTTACGTGAAATATAGACTCTTCTCGACTGCGTGTCTATTCTTGCTCCAGCTTCTCGGAAGAGCTTTAGTGCATCCTTGTTTTCGATGAAGACTCCCTTTGTCTCCAGGAGGCTATAGGCTTCGTCAATGATTTGGTTGAGCAGAGTGTCGCTCAAGAGCTTGATTGTCGGGCGGAGAGGTTCAGTGATCATCGCAATCCTTACGAGAATTTCATACGATGCAACATTTTCAAAAATTGTCTGAATTGCAAGATGGGCACAGTTCTAGGATTTCGGCTCAAAAATGAAAAATCCTCATCGGATTTCGCCGATGAGGATCTTCCGCATCCGTTTCCGCCCGGAAGGCTCTAACAGGTTGTTGAAAAAGTCTGATCTCTTAGCCAGTAAGCCACCAAGAAACTAAGAAAAGGTTTGAAATCCTTTTATTCCTTCGTGTCCTCGTGTCTTTGTGGCATTTGTTTTTCTCTTTTTCAACAGCCTGCTAATGATGACGTGAAATATTCAAACGCGTTTGAAGAACTTCTTGAGTTTCTTCCGAAGACCACTCTGTTGCTCTTCGAGGGCGGGAATGAGCTTGCGCCAGTCGTGATCTTCTGACGGAGCCGGTGCAGCTGCATCGTGCTGCCTTTTCCTGTCTGTATGCTTTCCTGCGGCAAACGTCGGACGATTCTTGTGATCCCCGCTGCGGTCTCGATGCTTTGGTTGAAGGCGTGGCTTTGGAGAAAGGTGTTTGTGGTGATGCTCGACTGGCTCGTTCCGCTTTCCGTGACCTTCCCCGCTTGCAGGAGCAGGAGGGGTGCTTTTCATGTGGTCGAACCCGGGATAGTGTTTCAACTCATACTTCCTCCCGACGTAATACTCAATCTTCTTCAGATACTCTCGTTCTTGACGTGACACGAACGTGAGAGCGTCGCCGGTTGCCGCAGCCCGTCCCGTCCGGCCGATGCGGTGAATGTAGTCCTCCGCAAACGCGGGCGTGTCGTAGTTGATGACGTGGGAAATCCCCTCGACATCAATGCCCCGTGCGGCGATGTCTGTCGCTACAAGGACCGTGTAGTGTCCCTGCTTGAATCCCGCGAGTGCGCGCTGGCGCTGCGCTTGCGTCCGGTTGGCGTGGATTGCGACGGACTTCACGCCGCTTTTCTCAAGGCGATGCGAGATCTTGTCCGCACCGTGCTTCGTCCGCGAAAAGACCAACACGCTGTCCATAGACTGGGTTTGCAGGATGTGAAGCAGCAGCCCCAATTTTGTTTCTTGCTGCACGCTGTAGAAATGCTGACGGATTGCCTCCAAAGGACGGCGTTGCTCACCGATCTCAATGAACTCGGGATCCTTCTGAATCGATGCGACGAGAGCTCTGACTTCCTTCGACATCGTCGCAGAGAACAAGAGCGTTTGCCTCTTGGCCGGCACGCGCGCAATAATCGTGCGGACGTCGTTGATGAAACCCATGTCGAACATCCGGTCTGCCTCGTCAAGGACGAAAACCTCGACGCGTGAGAGGTCGGCCGTCCGGCGATTGAGGTGATCGATGAGACGCCCCGGTGTTGCTATGACGATATCGACTCCGCGGCGCAGGCGCTTCAACTGATTTTCCATACTGACGCCTCCGAACACCGCAAGGCTTTGGAGCGATGTAAAGCGGCCGTAGGTTGTGATAAAGTCCTCCACCTGCTGGGCAAGCTCGCGCGTCGGCGTGAGAACCAGTGCCCTGATATGGCGGTTGGAGTGATGGCCCGCGTTCTTCGTCAGATGATGCAGCAGGGGAAGCACAAATGCGGCGGTTTTCCCCGTTCCTGTCCGGGCGCAGCCAATGACATCCCTTCCTGCGACAGCGAGAGGAATTGCTCTTGTCTGAATGGCGGTGGGAGCCGTGTAGCCCGTGGCGAGAATGCCCTGCACGAGCTGGTCTGAAAGACCGAGTTTTGAAAATGGCATGAAAAAATCCTTACAAATGAATGATACGAATGGTGAAACGCGCTGCGTAGGATGGAAAGGGGCTGCAGATGGTAGGGTTAGCGGAGTGTCAAACGCTGCCGAACCCGCGGATGCACACACGGTGGTGCGCAGTCCAGGAAGTTCTTCCCGACAGTACCTTAGCTTTTCGTCATCAGAGAGCGAGTCTCGTGATCCGCCTCCGATGCTCGTTGCACGGCTGCGGTTGTCGCCATTGGCGACAGAATCAATATACCTTTTTTGGTGGGCAATTCCTACAGCAATCTTCTTCTTGTATGCTGAGATATTCGATCAACGTCGAATTCTTTCGAAATTCTGACTTTATGATTGCGCAAGTGCGTATTCCATGCCCGCTTGACTCGATTCTATCTCGGGATTTGTGCGGAACAGGGTAAGAAGTTGCAGCCGATATTGGGTTGATGCCTCAAGAACAAATGGCTGTGGGGAAATGAAAGATATTGAGGAGGGACTACATCATTTCAAGAACTCTTCCAAACACAACCTCGAAGCGAAAACTTTTTGCCGTACTTCTCGATTCAATATACTCCGCGATCCTCTCCAGCCGAGCCGGGATCGACATGATCTTTTCTTGGGCTTTTCGTCCAAGTTCGTTTAAAGATGTCAGCAGCTCTATTTTCCAGGATTGAATGAGCTGGTCAACAATCTTCTTGTAGTCGCGTGGACCATAAATTCCGGATCGGCGCACGACGTCGGCGTAATCATTAAAATTGGCAATTGAGATTCCCGGCATTTCGATGCTCGGCATGATCGAGGCAGCTGACACAAGAGCCTCATTGGGGTCCCGCTCAATGATTTCCCTGAACACATTCATATAAAATGCGTAATGCCGTGCTTCGTCCTGAGAGACTTTTTGCGTAATCGAATCGAGCAGAGGTTCCTGAGCCGATGAAATTTTCCCGGTGTTCATATGCGAGATTTGTGTGGCTTTCTCCTGACAGGTGGTATAGACGAAGATTTTGTACGGATCGCCACCCCAGTCTGGATTGAAACCAGATCGGAGATAGTTGAACTGGAGCTTTTCCAGTGCCCTAAAGTTGACGAGGCGAGAATCCCGCGCATAATCTCGCAAGATGTTGCCATGACGATCCTCCTCGGCAGTCCAAAGATTGTTCCATTGACTCCAATACGTTCGACTTCCGAGGTTTTCCGCGATGAGTCTGTGAAAATGTGGTAATCCTTCCTCCGTCAAAATATTGAGTGCGAGGGCAACACGCACACTATCCGGAATGCCGCGCGCCCTGTCTCGAAGTTCCGCCATCTCTTTTTCATTGGCAACGCCTTCGTCGGCGGGGAGGATTTCTGAAGAAAACCACAATTCTCGTTTCGATTCATGTTTCTCAATCAACCCCTTGACGATTTGTTCGAGATCAGCCAGCACCTCGAATTTCGAGGCTATTGATCTCTCTCCAACTTCTGAGTTCTGCCCAGAGACCGCACCGTTACCCATCATGAGACGCTCCTGCGCTTATCAATGAAGATGGCGACCTTCAGCTTATACCATGATACGTCCTTCTCGAACAAATTTCAACCAACAGACCCCCAAAAAGACGATAAAGTCAATGGCTGCTGTCATAATTCTTGATTTTCTCTTGTATCATCGGCTCGGCACCATTGAACATTTCTAAGATGAACTCATCGTGGAAGTTGAACGTCCTTTCCTCAAAGCTCATAGTGTCAAGACGATCAAAGAGCAATCGCCGTGCGCTGTCAATGTCCTTCCCGTAAATATGATACGAATCGGCGTGCCAGTTCATTCTTCCGAGCTCAACCGTCCTTCCGGTCTTCTTTGCGACGTCGCCAGCAATCACCTCTTTATTAAAGTGGATGAAGCCGAACATGTTCATGAAACTGGCTCCCCACGCATCATTGCTCCTGAATCGCACATTGCAGTTCAGCCACCACACGCCGTTTTCATCTTCCAGAATTCTGTACCAGAGAGACTGCAGGCACGGTGGATCGTAGCAGCTAATGTCTAGATTCGGCATCCACGTGATCATCTGCGCCTGACGTGTGAATGGCTGTCTTGCCAGCTTCTCAATCACGACGTCGATCTGGTTCACAGTGAAGAAACCAGCCTGCTGTGATTTTCCCCCGACAAGCTCCCGCCATACACCGTACGCCGCAAGCCTTCCGTGATACGTGTACTCCCAGCGAGTATCATTCGGGTCGTTGACGTTCTTGACCCAATGGTCCTTTGCGCCCATCAACTCCATCGTGTATTCCTTGAGATCCTCAATCCCGCCCGGAAAAGCCTTGTGAATCATCGGATCAGCAAGAGGCTCCAG
>JBBTCR010000251.1:0-2079 GCA_038043105.1 Bacteroidota bacterium | reverse complement strand
GAATAAGATTGTCTGCTGACGCATACTTCGTTCGGTCGATCAGAGGCACTTTTTGTCGCGTGAGAATCAGTGCAACGGGTCCAGACCTGTGCTCAATTGCAAATCTCCAGGCGTGCGCAACTTCGTTCGCATCTGCCGGTCGGATCACCGTCAGATTCGGCATGGAGCGCAGCGACGCGAGTTGTTCAATGGGTTGATGCGTCGGTCCGTCTTCCCCAAGGCCAATGCTGTCGTGGGTAAAAACATAGATGGGTCGGATGCCCATCAGAGCCGCGAGGCGAATCGGCGGACGCATGTAGTCCGAAAAAATGAGGAACGTACCGCCGTACGGAATGAAACCGTCAGTGAGGGCAAGACCATTGAGGATGGACCCCATCGCGTGTTCCCGGACGCCGAAATGGAAATTGCGGCCGGTAGAGACATTGACTTGAAACTCAGGAAAGTTCTTGAGAAACGTGTTGGTTGAGGGAGTCAAATCGGCCGAGCCGCCAATCAGTGTGAGAAGATGCGGGGCGATGGCATTCAGGACTTTGCCAGAGGCTTCTCTCGTTGCCATTGCACCCAATTCGGGTCCGAAGACCGGAAGGGCCTTTTTCCATTCGTCCCCGAACTTTCCTTGCGTCAGATTTTCGAACTCCTCTGCGAGATCGGGATACGCTCGTTTGTAGCCCTCGAACATGGTCCTCCAGAGCGATTCCCATTTTTTTCCTTGCTCGACGGAGCGGCGGAAGTGATTCAGGACTTCGTCCGGAATGAAGAACTGTTTCTGCGGATCCCAACCGAGGTGTCGCTTGGTGAGTCTGATCTCTTCCTCGCCCAGTGGAGAACCGTGTGCTTCAGCGGTATCCTGTTTGTTTGGGCTTCCGTAGGCAATATGCGTCCTGACCTTGATCAGTGAAGGCCGGCTTGTTTCCTCCTGCGCGGCCCTTATCGCTGCATTGATCGCTTCGAGATCGTTTCCATCTTCGACGACCTGAACATGCCAGCCGTATGCTTCGAACCGCTTGGCGACGTCTTCCGAAAATGCCAGCTGCGTCCTACCATCGATGCTGATGTGATTGTCGTCGTAAAGATAGATGATATTGCCGAGCTTCAAATGTCCCGCAAGCGAAGCTGCCTCCGAAGAAACTCCTTCCATGAGATCACCATCGCTCACGATACCGTACATCCGGTACTTGATGAGCTCAAAGTTCGGGCGATTGTAACGTGCCGCGAGATAGCGCTCGGCAATCGCCATCCCGACACCGTTTCCGAATCCCTGCCCCAACGGACCCGTGGTGGTCTCGACGCCGGGCGTCAGGTGATACTCCGGGTGTCCCGGAGTCTTGCTTCCCCACTGTCGGAAGTTCCGGATCTCATCAATCGAGAGATCATAGCCGGTGAGATGCAGGAGCCCATAGAGCAACATCGAGCCGTGTCCCGCCGACAGGATGAAGCGATCTCTGTTGTACCAGCGCGGGTTTGAGGGATTGTGCTTCAGATGTCGTGTCCAGAGGACATAAGCCATGGGCGCTGCGCCCATCGGCATGCCGGGGTGGCCCGATTTTGCCTTCTGGACGGCGTCCATTGCGAGCGTGCGAAGCGTATTGATGCAGAGCTGATCGAGTGGTGACGTAGACAGAGAAGTTTCTCCTACGTTGAGACAGAAAGGGGGATGAGCATCTCGACGATGTCGAGCTACGTGTGCGGGCTAAGATAGAGAAGGATTCTCAAAAATCCAATGATTGACCGAATCGCTCGAGCCGTTTCCGCAGCCAATCAGTTCTTCGCCTCCGTGTAGTCTTCCTTGAACCGACGCGGGAAGACCGCTTTGTGGATCGGGTGGGTGATCGTTAAGACGGGAACGGCCGTTCGTCGCACAACCTCTTCCACGGTGTTGCCGATCTGAACGCGTCGCATCCCGCGAGCCCCGTGCGTTCCAATCACGATAAGATCCACGTGATATTCTTCCGCGAGCCGAACGATGGTGTTCTCCGGCTCAACGTCCCTGCCGACGATTTTGTCGATCTGTATCTTGTCGGCTTCGTCGTGATAGAAACGGGGGTCGGGGAATTTTTGGATCAACGCTTCGGGATGCTG
>JBBTCR010000250.1:0-10027 GCA_038043105.1 Bacteroidota bacterium | reverse complement strand
CCAATCTCCAGAACGGTTGGCTCGCCTTTATACTTCAGGTCTTGCGGCGGGCCTCCGATGGCTGCAGCCTGGTGGATCTTGCAATCACGACCAAGGCGCGTGCCATTGTGGACAGCGGCGTGGGTCCCGATCCACGTTCCGTCCCCAATCACTACATCATCCTCAATAACGGCGTAAGGGCCTATGTAAACATTTTCTCCAAGGTTGGCTTTTGGACTGACAACTGCATGCGGATCGATCTGAACAGGCATCAGGATGAGGAGGTATTCTTATTGATGGAAGATAATTGATAGGTCTCAGAATGACTTTCAATTTTCGGCTGGCTGTCCTCGCGATCGACGATGGCTGCAGAAAATTCACCTTCTGCCACCAGATTACCGTCGACGTAGGCTTTACCGGCAATCTGTATGAATTTCGCCCGGCGACTGAGCATTTCCACATCGAGGACAAGTTGATCTCCGGGCACCACAGGCCTTCGAAACTTCACGTTATTGATCGACATAAAGTACACGAGCTTCTTGCCGGGATTTTCGAGGCCGTTGAGCATCAGGACGCCCCCAGCTTGGGCCAACGCTTCAATAATGAGCACCCCAGGCATGACCGGCTGACCCGGGAAATGTCCTTGAAAGAATGGCTCATTCAATGTCACGTTTTTCACGCCGACGACGCGCTCGTCTAGCTTGAAATCGATAATTTTGTCGATGAGGAGGAAAGGATAGCGATGAGGAAGGATTCTCTGGATCGCGTTAACGTCAAAGATCACTCCTTCCTTCTTCACGTGCATGTATTTTTTTACCAGCTTCTTCTGCTGATAGAGCTTGCGTACCTTCCTGGCAAACTCCACGTTGCTGGCGTGTCCAGGCCGGGCAGCGAGAATCTGCGCCTTGAGCGGCACACCGATCAACGCCAGGTCGCCGATCAAGTCAAGGAGTTTATGGCGAGCGGGCTCGTTCTTGAAGTGAAGCTTCTTGTCGTTGAGGATTCCTGATTTACCAAGGATAAGGGAGTGATCGATGTCGAGCTTGTGTGCAAGCTTCTTGAGGTCGTCGTCGTCAAGGTCACGATCAACAATCACTATGGCATTGTCGAGATTTCCGCCCTTGATCAGGCCCTGGTCGTGGAGTACTTCGACCTCGTGCAAGAAACAGAAGGTGCGCGCGGCAGCGAACTCCGTGATGAATTCCTTCTCAAGGTTGAACAGGCCGGTGTGCTGGCTGCCGAGCGCCGGGTTGTTGTAATCCACCAGCACGGTGACGCGAAAATCATCCGTCGGCAGCGCAACGATATCCACTCCCTTCTCTTCGTTCTGGTAGCGGATGGTTTGATCGATGATGAGATAGTCTTTAGGTGCCTCCTGTTCCTGGACGCCGGCCTCGAGCAGCATATCGACGAACGGCTTCACGCTCCCGTCGGCAATCGGCGGCTCGATGTTATCGAGCTCGATGATGATGTTGTCAACTTGAAGACCAACGATCGCAGCAAGCACGTGCTCAACCGTATGCACGCGGACATCCCCGATGCCGATGGTTGTGCCTCGTGCAACATCGATAACGTGGTCAACATCGGCCGGAATCTCCGGCGTGCCTCCGAGATCGATCCGCCGGAACCGAATGCCAAAATTCTCCGGCGCCGGCCTGAAGACCATCGTGGTTTGCACTCCCGTGTGCAAGCCCACACCGGTCATCGTCACCGCCTTCTTAATCGTATGTTGCTGTACGAGCATAGGATGTCTCGCTATAGAGGCGTTTCGTCAACTGTTCTTTTGTTCAATCTTGCTCCGTAAGCTCTCAACTTTCCGAGCGAGCTCTTGGACCTCGTGCGCCAGCTCTGGCAGTGACCGCACGACTGCTTCGATCCGCAAGGCCCTTCGATGCTCTTTTGCCGGATAGCCGAAATAGGTTTTCCCCGGCTCCGGTAGCGACTTGGGGATTCCGGACTGCGCCATGATCACGGTCTTATCGGCAATTTCGATGTGCCCGACGATGCCCACTTGACCTGCGATCATGACGTTTTTCCCAATCTTCGTGCTGCCGCTGATCCCCGTTTGCGCGGCGATGACCGTGTTCTCGCCGATCGTCACGTTGTGCGCTACGTGGACAAGGTTGTCGAGCTTGACGCCGCGTTGAAGCGTAGTCTGGCCCATCGTCGCTCGGTCGATCGTACAGTTCGCACCAATCTCAGCATCGTCCTCGACAACCACAATGCCGAGCTGTGGGATCTTCTCATAAGTTCCATCGGCCTTCGGAGCAAATCCGAATCCATCGCTTCCGATGACAACTCCTGAGTGGATGATGACGCGAGTGCCGATTTTGCACTGGTGGTACACCGTCACATTTGGATACAGAAGGCATTCATCGCCCACAAAAGCTTCGTCCCCGATCACGCATCCGTGAGAAATCCTCGTGTTGTTGCCAACGACTGCGTTCTTCCCGACAACAACGTTTGCGCCGAGGGCAACATTGCGACCGATGCGCGCAGTCGCGTCGACGACGGCAGATGGATGAATACCGGTCGGGAAAGGATCCAAAACCGGCGTCAGCCGTTTCAGCACCTGGAGGAAGGCAACGTAGGGATCTGGCACTTTGATGAAGGTGAGCGCCGTTTGACCGAGAAGGCGGTCTGTGTCGAGCGTGGACGAGACGAGGATTGCCGAGGCACGCGTGGTGGCAAGGAATCGTTCGTACTTGGGATTTGCCAGAAACGTCAGGTCGCCGCTGCCCGCCTCCTCAATCTTTGCTACCTTGGCGATTTCAGCGCTGTCATCACCGACGACTTCTCCACCGACCAGCGATGCTATTTCTCGAACCTTCATGCAGGATCCTGGAATTATTTGGCCCCAGTTGGAACGACGTTCAGCTTCGCGAGCACTTTGGGTGTGAGGTCGTACTTTGAATTCGCGTACATCAGCAGGATTTCGCCGCTCTTGTCAAGCACATAATCGTACCCCTCTTCGACCGCGACATCCTGGATCGCCTTGAAGACTCGGTCCTGAACCGGCTTCATAAGCTCATTCTGCTTCGTGAACAACTCTCCGTTTTGACCGAACTTCTTGTTCCGAAACTCGGCCATCTTTTGGTCCAGCTCACGGAGCTCGCGCTCAGCTTCCGCACGGCGCTGCTCGGTCATAATGAGCTTTCGCTTGTCGTAGTCGTCATACTTCTTCTGCCAATCTTGCTGCAACTTATTCAGCTCACCTTGCCACAGTACAACGAAAGCATCAAGTTGCTTCTGAGCGTCCTGCGCGTCCGGTAATTGCTTCATGATGGCGTCTGTGCTCACGTAGCCAATTTTCGCTTGGCCAAGGGCCACCGACCCCACACTCAGGAGCAAGATCGTGCAAAGAGCCATTCGTCTGTTCATAGTTGCTTCCCCTCGTATTCCCTGTCATTTGATTCGGCGATCTTGTGCTGGTCGCGGCGACGAGCACGGTGCCGGTTACTTGCCTCTTGGAGGCGTGCCTCTCTTCAGCCGGTCGATCACCTTGTAGGTCAGGTCCACTTTCGCATCGCCATAGAGGACATTCGTACGATCAAACACAAAGGTGAAGCCATCCTCTTTCGCAACGGCTTCGATGGCTCTCAAGACCTTCTCACGAATCGGTGCGAGCCGCTTTTCACGCTCCGCCGCCACCTCGCCTCTTTGAGGGTCGAGCTTCTGGGCCGCAAACTCGCGCCGCTTCTGGTCAAGATCTGCAAGTCGCTTTTGCTCCGCTTCTTTCTTGACCGGGGCCATTACAGATTCTTGCTTCTGATAATCGTCGACCTGTTTTTGTAAATCGTCATTCATTTTTTGCAGAGAGTCCTGCCAAGCCTTCATAAGCGTTTCCAACTCCCTGGATGCTTTCTGCGCCTCAGGCAGTTCTCCCAAAATTTTTTCTGAATCAACAAACGCCGCTCTCGTGGCCTGAGCGACCGAGACGCTGACGCCAAGAGCGAAGACCACGACTAGACTAATAGAAAGACGATATTGCTTCACGGTATCCTCAAAATAGAATGGTGAATGTGGTATGTGATTAAAGACTGGACGTCAAAACGTCTTGCCAAACTGGAAGTGGAATCGCCATCCTGGTCGCGGCCCTCCAGGAGACGGCGCATCGAACCCATAAGCATAATCGAATCCAACCAAACCGATCGGATTGATCAGGAGGCGGACGCCGACGCCCGCGGCTCGTCTCAGGTCGAGCATATCCTGCACAGTATTGTCGAGCCACACGTTGCCCGCTTCTGCAAACGCGAGCGTGTAGATCGGGATCGGGTTGATGGAAAGCGCGAAGCGCAGCTCGGCCGTGTGCTTGGTCATCGATTTGCCGCCGACGATTGTGCCGCGCACAGTGCGTGGACCCACGCTGCGATCCTCGTAACCACGCAGCGGCGTCGTCGCGAATTGACCCAAGCCTGTTCCACCCATGTAGAAGTAGTCTTGGGGGGGTATAAGCGAATTCTTTTCAAACCCGAAAATGAATCCGACGAGAGTCTGCGCCGTGAAGGAAAGCCGGCTGCTGCCGCCGATCGGAACATACCACTCTGCGCTGAAAATGTGCTTGTGATAGCGAGTGTTGCCCGGAAGGAATGGACCACCGTTGACCTCCGTCAAGAGCGAAAAATTCGAACCCCGCGTTGGGAAAATAGGGCTGTCCGTGCTGTTGCGGGAGATAACCTGCGTGAGACCGACCTGAGATGTGACCCCCTCAGGGAAGTAGTCACCGCCGGCCTTGACGTCGTTGCGCTGGAATCGAAGAGTCCAATCACCTCGGAAGAGATAGTCAGGCCACTTGAACCGTCGCCCAACGCGAATCGAACCACCCATCAATCGCAGATCATAGTAGAAAATCTGTCGCGTGTCAAACACACTAACGCCGAACAGGGTGGGCGTGTCAAACATCCAGGGTTCCTGGAATCCGATCGTAAACGTCCGGAAGCGGTTTCCTTCGCCGAATTGCCAATCGAAAGTCAGAACTTGGCCAGCTCCACCATGAAGGGGCTCAGAGAGCGAGAAATTGTTGAAAGCCAGACCCAACGCTCCGTTGAATCCGAATGCCCCGCTATATCCAACAGACATGTTGAATGTGTCGCTCGATTTCTCTTCCACAGAATACTCCAGGTCCACAGTCCCCTTGTCGACATCGAGACCCCGTGTGTCCGGCTTGATTTTCTCCGGATTGAAGTAGTTGAGCTGAGCCAATTGACGAGCGCTCCGGATGACGGCCTGCCGGCTGAAGAAATCCCCTGGGCGAGCGAAGAGCTCCCGGCGAATGACCTTTTCGTAGGTCTTGGTGTTGCCGGCAATCAGGACCTGGCCAATACGGAATTGATTACGTTCCCGTATGTGGAGAGTGATATCAAGACTATCTCCAGGAACCCGTGTTTCTTCCGGCTCAACCTGGAACATCAGGTAGCCATTGTCCATATACAGAGAGGTAACATCGTTCTCCTCTTCACTCCGGTAGAGATTCTTTTCAAACTTCTCCTTGTCGTAGATTTCACCTTTCTGGAAACCGAGACGAGCCGTCAGAACCTCGTCCGGATACACCGTGTTCCCTTCCCACGTGACGTTTCTGATCCTGTATTGCGGTCCTTCGTAGACGTAGAGGTCAATCGTGAGATACTTCTTCGATTGATCATACCGGAGCGAATCCGCGAGGATCTCGGCGTCCCGGAATCCGTTCTTACGATAGAAATTCAGTATCAGCTTCTTGTCTTCCTCGTACTTCTTTTTGTCAAACTTATTGCTCGCCCAGAACTTCCACCACGCACGTTCGGACGTCTCCTTCATCTCTCCTTTTAGATCACCGTCATCGAACCGCTTGTTTCCGAAGAACTCTATTTTATCAACCTTTATCTTGGGACCTTCGTCGATTTCGACCCTGAGCACCACCCGGTTGCTGCTTGTGTCTTCCGCCCGGATCAACTGCGGCTTGACGGCGGCGTTGAGATAGCCATCCTCATCGTACTTCAGTTTCAACGCTCGGGCAATCGCGGAAAGGTCTTGCTGCGTGACAATCTGACCTTTCACCAGATTGATCTTTTTGGAAATCTCGTCTTCGCTCAGCTCATCGTTCCCCTTGATTTCAATCTGCTCGAGTCGGGGGTTCTCCTTCACTCGGATGAGCAAGTAAACTCCGTCCGCCGTGCGATTCTCAATGAGAATCTGGATATCATCGAAGAGGCGAAGGCCATAGAGCCGCTCGATCGCGGTCCGGGTCTGTTCACCGGGGATCGAGATTTCGTCCCCGACTTTCAAACCGGTGTTGGCGATGATGGCTGCGGGATCAGACGAGCGTTGCCCTTCGACGGAGATGCCGAGGATCTTGTACACCTCCGGACGTTGCTGGGCGTGAAGCGAGAACAACGTTGCGAAACATCCGAGGAAGAGAAGAACGAATTTAGAGCTTCGAAGCACTTTTCAAAAACCTTTCCATCCCCCGCAGCGGGGCCACACGAGTCGGTTCGTTCTTGGGAAGTTGCTCGCTCACCATGCCAAACCGTCTCTCGCGGCGCTGAAAGTCCGCAATGGCGGCATAGAGGTCTTTGCGGCGAAACGCCGGCCAGTATTGTTGGGAAATGTAGAGTTCGCTGTAGGCAATCTGCCAAATCAGGAAGTTGCTGATGCGGAGTTCTCCGCTCGTACGGATCAGCAAGTCTGGATCTGGAATGTCTTTTGTCGAGAGGTAGCTTGAGATGAGTTCCTGAGTAATCTCTTCCTTGTTGACGGCTCCCGACCGGACGTCATCGCACATACGCTTGACGCCGTTCGTGATGTCCCAGCGACCACTGTAGCTGAGCGCCAAGACCAAGGTCAAGCCGGAGTTACGCTTCATCTTTTCGATGCCATCGAGCAGCTCGTCTTGCACATCCTGCGGTAATGCGGCAATGTCCCCTATGGCCTTGAGCCGGACTTCATTCTGATGCAGGCGGTCTTTTTCATCCCGCAGAGCCTTCAGCAACAATCGCATCAGCAAAGAGACTTCCTCTCGGGGGCGCTTCCAGTTTTCAGTCGAAAAGGCGTAGACTGTCAAGTATTTCACGCCGAGTTGGCCGCACGCCTCGACGATGTCTCGCACCGAGTTGACACCTTCGTGGTGCCCTGCGATTCTTGGGAGTCCCCGCCGTTGCGCCCACCTCCCGTTCCCATCCATAATAATGGCGATATGCTGGGGTATCTCTCCAGACTGAAGCAGACGCTCCTGAAGCTTCCTATCGTGGCCTGTGGCCTTCTCGAGAGCCAATCGTGTTCCCCTCTCTATCGAAAATTCCTGTGGCGTGACAAAAAATTTAACCTTTTTTGCATAGAAAGTCAAAGAAAAGTTCCGAGGCAGTTCAAACGGTTGCGGTTACGATTTAAAGAGAAATGAAAAACCAGAGCCCCAAATCCGTCACCTTGACTGCACTTCCAAATTTGGTTATATTGATTCGGGAAACTTCACGTCCATCCCCTGCGTTATTAGACGTATCAAGGGGGAAAACTGCTTACCACAAACGAAGAGAGTCTCAATGGAAGGTAATTTCTCAAACAGAGTGCAGGACGTGATTCGACTCAGCCGCGAGGAAGCGCTTCGCCTGGGGCATGACTACATCGGTACCGAGCATCTGCTCCTCGGCATCATCAGGGAAGGCGAAGGGATTGCGGTGAAAATCCTCCGGAATCTCGGCGTTGACCTCTACAAGCTGAAGAAGGCGATCGAAGACACCGTCCGTACGTCCGGCGGGACCCTCACCATCGGGAACATCCCACTGACGAAGCAAGCTGAAAAAGTTTTGAAGATTACCTACCTGGAGGCGAAGCTCTACAAGTCCGATGTGATCGGCACGGAGCATCTATTACTCTCGCTGCTGCGCGACGATGACAATATCGCCGCACAGATACTGCATCAATTCAACGTGCACTACGATGTCGTGCGCAACGAGCTGGATAATATCATTTCCGGAAAGCCATCGACCCCCCCGGCCGCCCACGTCTCAGAAAAGAAACAGGATAAGTCGAAAACCCCGGTCCTCGACAATTTTGGGCGTGATCTCACGAAATTGGCGCTGGAGGACAAGCTCGATCCGATCGTTGGGCGCGAGAAGGAAATCGAACGTGTCGCACAAGTGCTCAGCCGGCGAAAGAAAAACAACCCCGTGCTGATTGGTGAACCGGGCGTAGGAAAATCTGCGATTGCGGAGGGACTTGCCCTACGGATCACACAGAAGAAAGTATCTCGGGTTCTTCACGATAAGCGGGTGGTGACGTTGGATCTGGCCGCTTTGGTCGCCGGCACGAAATATCGGGGCCAGTTTGAGGAGCGAATGAAGGCCGTGATGAATGAGCTGGAAAAAGCTAAAGATGTCATCCTCTTCATCGATGAACTCCATACCATCGTCGGTGCCGGCGGAGCGAGCGGCTCGCTGGATGCCTCGAATATGTTCAAGCCTGCTCTCGCCCGCGGCGAGCTGCAGTGTATTGGGGCAACAACACTGGATGAGTACCGGCAGTATATCGAAAAGGATGGTGCTCTTGATCGTAGATTCCAGAAGATCATGGTCGATCCGACGACTGTCCAGGAGACAATTCAGATACTCGAAAATATCAAACAGAAATACGAAGAGCACCACGGCGTTCGATACACCGACAAAGCCATCGAGGCAGCTGTCCGGTTGAGCGACCGCTACATCACGGACCGGTACCTGCCGGACAAAGCCATCGACGTGATGGACGAAGCCGGCTCACGGGTTCACCTGGCAAACATTGTTGTTCCCAAGGAAATCTTAGTGCTCGAAGAAGAAATCGAAAAAATCAAGCAAGCGAAGAACCAGGTCGTCAAGAACCAGAACTTTGAGGAGGCTGCGCGATTGCGCGATCTCGAGAAGAAGCTGTTTAGCGACCTGGAAATCGCGAAGCGCGAATGGGAGTTGAAGGCACAGGACCTTGTTTTTGAAGTGGATGAGGAAAACTGCGCCGAAGTGGTTTCCATGATGACAGGAATCCCGGTGAATAGGGTCGCGCAAAGCGAGTCCGAGAAGCTCCTCAAAATGGAGGAAGCTCTGACAGCCGTCATCGTCGGGCAGAACGAAGCCATCATGAAACTCACCCGCGCGATTCGGCGAACCCGCGCCGGCCTCAAGGATCCAAAACGGCCCATCGGCTCGTTTATCTTCCTTGGTCCGACCGGAGTCGGAAAGACTGAGATGGCAAAGGCTCTGGCCCGCTATCTCTTTAACTCCGAGGAGGCACTCATTCGTATCGATATGAGCGAGTATATGGAGAAATTTTCTGTCTCGCGTCTGGTCGGCGCTCCTCCGGGGTACGTCGGGTATGAAGAAGGGGGCCAGCTCACCGAAAAGGTCCGACGAAAGCCATATTCGGTGGTTTTGCTCGATGAAATCGAGAAAGCCCACCCGGATGTCTTCAACATCCTGCTTCAGGTTTTGGACGACGGAATCCTCACAGACAGCCTCGGCCGTCGCGTGGATTTCAAGAACACCATTCTCATCATGACGTCGAACATCGGCTCTCGAGATATCAAGGTCACGGGCGGATTCGGTTTTGGGACACAGACGCACGAGGACAAGTATGCTGCCATGAAGGGGCATATCGAAGATGCGCTGAAGCGCGTGTTCAACCCAGAATTCCTTAACCGCGTTGACGATACCATTGTATTCCACAACCTCGAGCGCGAGCACATTCTGGAGATTATCGATATTTCCTCGCAAGAGCTCGTCAAACGGATGGAAGGTATGGGCATCACCGTTGAGCTGACAAAGGCCGCCAAGGAGTTCTTGGCAGATAAAGGCTTCGATCCTGCGTTCGGCGCTCGACCGTTGCGCCGTGCCCTGCAGAAATATGTTGAGGATCCCCTGGCCGAGGAAATCCTCAAAGGCACCTTTGTCAACGGAAGCAAGATCAAGGTCAAGTTCAGCAAGAAGACCGAAGAGCTGACCTTCGTGGACTCGTCCAAGGACAAAGGTGGCGATGAGTTGAAGGAACACGATGAAGAAGTGGCCGACGCAACGTAGCCTTGAGCTCGCTGTGTTCTGAATTTGTCAATCCC
>JBBTCR010000249.1:0-2680 GCA_038043105.1 Bacteroidota bacterium | reverse complement strand
AAACTTCACGAACAACGGCTACGTGCTGGGCCACTGGATCGGGCAGAATGCTGATAACCTGTACCTCGATCTGAGCTATCGACCGCTTCGCTCCTTGGTGTTTGGCACGACAGTGGAGGTTTATCGGAAGGGAGGACTGAAAGACATCGCCTATCAGTACCGACTTCCCTCACAGCACTTCTTGTATGGCCCATTGCATAAGGAGCGATCCTTTGGCTTGTATGCTCAATACCAGTTCGTGCGAGATGGGTTTCTTGATGCTCGCGTGCGATCGAGAACGCTGAGCGATGAAGCTCTCCGCATTGATAAAGAGAAAAAGCTTGAGTGGTCGGTGAGCGTGAGATACGGGATTTGGTGACGAAACCATAGATTCAGTCTGAGCGAAGTCGAAGACTGTTAAGAGCCTGCTCGGAACACCCTTCGACTTCGCGCTTGGATTAGGCGCTGAAGCTCCGCTCAGGGTGAATCAGTTTATTGGTGAGCTTTCGAATTACCGTGGGGGCACAGGGGATCACAAGCGAATGAGGAGTACTATACTTAGATACTACGTCTACATTCTCCTGTGTGCAGACGGATCATATTACACAGGGCGTTCGACCGATCCGGAACGAAGAGTTTCGGAGCACAATCTCGGCCTTGGCGGAGACTATACAAAGCGGCGGCGGCCGGTACGCCTGGTGTGGTCTGGTGACTTTGCGACTGAAGAGGAGGCGTATGTGGTTGAGCGTCAGATCAAGGGATGGACTCGCGCGAAGAAAGAAGCCCTGATAAGAGGTGACTTCGACCTGCTCCATGAGCTTGCGAAGTCGACGGAGAAGAAGGTCGGGGAGAAGCAAAGAGCTGCAAAGAAGTGACCCAAAAAACCGTGATTCAGTCTGAGCGAAGTCCGCCGCAGGCGGACGGAGTCGAAGACTGTTCACAGCTGGCATCTCAGAGCATCCTTCGACTTCGTCCCGACCTAGGAAGGTCGGGACTACCAGCCCGCTACGCGGTCTGGCGGGCGCTCAGGATGAATCGAGTGTTTGTGTTGCTTCGTGAACATCTCTTTCGCCGGAAGTCTCTCCTCGAGAATCGTACGCATCCAATGAGAATCTGCCTCGTAGCTGAATTGTATCCACCGAATCTGGGCGGCGTGGAATTTGCCCTCAGCAAGATCGTCGAGGGCCTGGTGGCAGAGGGAATCGAAGTTACGGTCATAACGTCCCGATTTGACCGAAGGCTACCGCGTCGAGAGCAAAAGCCGGGGTACACAATCATCCGAGTGCCGGTATTTCCCTTTCTCAAGAGGTTCTGGTTCCTCCTGTTTTCCCTACCGATAGTGTTTCACCACGCACGTCGTTGCGACTTGATTCAAGGCAGCACCTTCGCCGGTGCCGTTCCGGCTTCACTTGTCGGGCTATTGCTGAGAAAGAAAAGGGTGCTGCTCGTTCACGAGATTATGGCGAAGCAATGGTTCAAGCACGAGCCGAATCCGCTGAAGTCGACCTTCTACTGGCTCACGGAACGAATCATCGTTCGCTTGCCATTCCATCGATACGTGGCGGTATCAAACTACACAAAAAGCACATTGATTTCGGATGGCGTTCGAGCGGATAAGATCGATGTCATCTATCATGGCGATTCAAGACTAGAGAACGCTACTCTCACTGAAGCCGCTGCGCGAGCACAGCTTGGATTTCTACCGTCTCAGTATCTCTATCTCACCTTCGGTCGTGCCGGCGTATCAAAAGGCATTGAGTATTTGGTTGAGGCGATTCCGGAGATTGTGCGGCAAATTCCCTCTGCACGTTTCCTCTTGATCCTCTCAAAGTATGACCGCCGCGTTTGGGAAAAAATCGTGAGAGGATTGTCTCAAATGCCTGATGAGTTGTACAGACTTTTCCCTCCCGTCCCGCGAGAGATTCTGGCTAGCTATGTGTCAGCGGCGAATTGTGTCGTCATCCCTTCGTTGTCTGAAGGCTTTGGATTTTCTGCGCTCGAAGCATGCAACGCGGGCAAAGTGGTCGTAGCAACCGATGCGGGTTCACTCCCGGAAGTTGTTCATGGAAGATACGTGTTTGTGCAACCCGGCTCGTCAAAAGCACTCGTTGAAGGATGTCTGAGAGCTTATGAAGGAAAGGTGGATAACCGCGAGCCAAGGGGTTTCAACTGGACGGCCGCGATCGCGAAGTACAAAGAGCTTTACGGCCAACTGCTGGAAACGCAAGAAAAGTAGAAGGGGGGTTGACTTAAGTACTGATGTTACGCAAAAACGAAAACGGTCGGGTTCTGACCAACAAGACACACACCCCTCTGCTCCTCGACAGAGTCCGTCAGACTCTGTCGGAGTCTGACGACCCTCTTTCATCCCGCAAGTCCCGCTTTCTAGGATTCCGCTTCATTGGCGGGATTCCAGGAAGCGGAACCAACGCTCGTCCCGAAGGGATGCAGACTGTGTGAAAACTCTCTTGAACAAGTCAAGATGTCATGAGTCATTGAAGCAAAATCCTCTTGCCGCGGGAAAAACGCGATCGAAGTTTTTCGCGACAGTCAATGAGGCAGGTAAATATTACTTTTTACACAGGCTCGATGGCTTCGCCAAGAGGGGACGCATGAACCGAAGATCATAACACCCGCACAAGACCTGAGCGTAATCAGTCCCCTCCCCGCCAGACCGACAGCTCTGTCGGGCTGGTGCAGC
>JBBTCR010000248.1:0-1999 GCA_038043105.1 Bacteroidota bacterium | reverse complement strand
GCTCCCCTGACCGAAAGCGGCGAGCGAGACTACACAGAGAAATGAGAGTATCAAGAGAATGCGGGACATTGAGATCCTCCTTCGAATATTGGACTTGAGTGAGTTCAAGTGGGCTAGAGAGACTGGTTGTAGAGACTTTAGTATTTCACCCCGCTACAAGTATTGTGCCACGTCACATTATCGGACATTATGTAATTCCCTTAGAATCCTGGGGCACGAAGGCTGTGGTTCATTCAAGCAGTTCTCATCGGCGGGAATTGTCACTAGAGGGTTTCGCCAGGAGATCGAGAAACGGTGCCGGCGGTCTAGAAAGCCTGGCGCCGGACTCCCGAGCTTGCAGTGAAATCTTCCGTGCCGCAAACTTCGCCGAGGGTTCGAGAAGAGAAATCACTAGAAGGGATAGCCGATGTTTACTTTCTAATCTCATATGAATGAAGAGCATCTACCACCACGCAGTGAAACATCTGTGGTTTGTTGGTTTTCACGAACCAATCCCCTCCTTGCCTTTCAACTTGCCTTTTTTTACTTTCTACAGAGTTTTCTCACCCGAACTTGATGCTCACGCGCTTCGCCGGATCGGACACCCTGCATGCCGCGCTACACCCCAGAAGAGATTCGCACCAAGTTTGCCAACTCGACTGATTTCAACGATCTCTTCGATGCGTTCGAGGACGCTATCGCGCAACGGATCCAGGACGTTGAGCTCTACCGCTTGCTCTTCTGGAATCACTCGCTCGGTCCCGATGAGCTTTGCCTTTTCGGCGAAAAACTGGCGAAGGAGTTCCCCGACATCGCGTACGATACCTACATGTGGCTCGCCAGTGTCTTCGAGGTAACGTATTCGTCGTATGACAATTTTGAACTTGCTATGACGTATTATCGGAAGGCGGCGGAGGCGCGGCCGAGCTCTCCCGACCCGTACCTCGATGCCTGTGATTGCTACGACCCCGACTTAAACATTCCACCCGTCGATCTCCTTCTGGAGTTGCTCAAGCAGGCGCTGGACCACGTCACCAACAAGAAGACCATCCTGATGCGCCTTTCGCACCTGTACCACATGATCGGCGACGAAGAGCAGAGCAATTACTACCGGGATCTTGCCGATGACGTTGATCGGCCAAAAGGTTAATGTCGTGGCGCGTCAAACGGCGTTCTCACGCGGTGCGTTCTACATCATTCTTGCGGTCATCTTCTGGGGGAGCTCCGCTTCGCTCGCGAAGTACCTCTTCATCACGCGCTACGATCCTCTCATCATCACGCAAACCCGCTCGTCGCTTTCGTTTGTTCTGCTTGCCGCGTATTTTCTCATAGCGAATCGAGCGGTATTCCGCGTCCAACTGCGGGATCTTTACAAGTTTGCATTGATCGGCGTGTTCGGTATCGCGTGCACGAATTTCACGTACTACTTCACGGTGAAAGAGTCCACCGTTGCGACCGCAATCCTTATCCAGAACACAGCCCCGGTTCTTGTCATGATCTTCGCGGTCGCCGTCAGTAAGGAGGAGGAGTTCAACGTCATCAAAACGCTGTCGCTTTTGTTCGCGCTTGGTGGATGTTACCTCGCGGTGAGCGGCGGGAGACTGAAGGACATCAGATTGTCGGGCTGGGCGCTCCTCACCGGGCCCGTATCGATGCTCACCTATGCATTCATGCTTCTCGCTTCGAAGTGGGTACTGAGAGACTGTCCGGTGTGGACGATGCTTGTGAACGCGCTCGGGTTCGCAACGCTCTTTTGGCTTGTCATCAACCCACCGTGGGCGATCGCGGCGAAGGGATACACCCCGGAAGACTGGGGGATTTTCTGGCTTTTCGCAATTGTTTCGATCCTCATACCGTATGTGTTTTTCATCAACGGATTGAAGCTGCTGGAGGCGACGACAGCGGGTATTATAACGACGTTAGAGCCGGTCGTCGCGATCGTGGTCGCGTATTTTGCACTAGGCGAAACGTTGACGGGAATCCAAATACTTGGTGCTGTCGCGGTGGTCGGGGCGATCTT
>JBBTCR010000247.1:0-11816 GCA_038043105.1 Bacteroidota bacterium | reverse complement strand
GCAACTGGGCTATGGCAAGACACTTATCCATTTGCTGAATTAAATAGCTACTTCCCGGCAACACCCGAGGGCCGCAAGTCGCTTGGCACAGGTTTCATTGTGCGATCGGTTGTTACAGATCCGAAGTTGCTTTCAGGAGGAGTTGCGCGAATCGGTGTCAAGCCGAATCCGTACAAGAAACTTGCTTTTTGGGATAGCCGCACGAGCTCGGTCGATCACAAGGTGACATTCTTCAACCTGCCGCCAAGAGCGACGATCACTATTCTGGATGTCTCTGGCCAGATAATCCATCAATTTCACTTTGAATCCAACGATCCTCAGAACGGAACTCTGGATTGGAATCTCTTTTCCAAGAACGGCATCGAGGTCGCAAGTGGTCTGTATATCTATGTGGTTGATTATGAAGGTGGACAACACGTCGGTTACCTATCCATTTTGCGGTAGATGTTCGGGCCTCCGCGAAAGTTTTTCATCGGGATCTTAAGCGTACTACCGTGTTGCACAGAGTCAACATACGATATCCTGAAAGCGAGATGGAGAAAAGTCGGCGGCGGCTGGAGAGTGCCTATCGATTTGAATTCCTCGACCGCGTTCCGGTGCTCTTGGGAATCGAGGCTCGATATCTTCTGCAGGAACGAGACGTCACATTTGCAGAGTACTTTTCGGATGCCAAGACCCAGCTCATTCACCAGCTCGAGAATATCAAGTGGCGCATCGAAAACATTCCGGATGACTGGTTTACCAAACCAATTATCGCGGTCTCGCCCGATTTTCAGAACATCACCAACGCGAGCGGATGCGGCTGCGAAATCTACTGGCAAGAAAATGAAACGCCTCAGTCTGTTCAGCGAATTTCCACCATTGATGATCTGATGCAGTATGAGCTGCCCGACTGGCGGTCTACGTTGTGGGGCAAGCGACTTGAATGGTATTGGGAAATGAAGAGGCTGGTGCATGATATCGATGTCACACTGAATGGAGATCATATCCCCGTGCACGTGACCGCCGGGATCAATGCCGATAGTCCCTTCATGTCGGCAGTCGATCTGTGGGGAGCGCATTTCTATCACTGGCTCCTCGAGGCGCCGGCGGAGTGTGAACGATTCCTGGAAAAACTCACGGATCGTTATATTGAGGTTGAGAAAGAGTATCGACGCATTTCCGGCAGACCGATGCAAGATGGGCTGAATTACTCGGACGATTCCGCTCAAGTCGTTTCACTCGAACAGTACCGGGAGTTCTGCGTGCCAATTGGGAAGCGAATGTATGAAACGTTTGGCTGCGACCGGCACGATGGGAGGATGATGCACCTCTGTGGAAGGAACGTGCACCTTCACGATGCGCTGTTGAATGACCTCCATATCACGATGCTGACAGGGTACGGTTCGGAGAACGCACCCGAGGAGATGATGATGCTGGCAGGAAAAGTGATTCTCCATGGTAATGTCGATCCGATGATCTTCTATCAGGGGACCCACGGTGATGTTGAACGCGAGACGATCAAGGTTCTAGAAACGCTGGCTCCCTACGGTGGAATCATCTTAGGCGATGGATTCAACATTGTCCCGGGGACGGAGCTTTCGAAGCTGGAGGTTCTCCGGAAGACAAGCGAGAGGTTTGGCATGCCACAGCGCAGGCGCTACCCCCAGTAGATAGACGAGCCAACTTGGAAATAGTACAAGGAAAATATACCGGAATGAAGGAAACATCCATTCAATGCGGCCATCCGCAGCTTGACGCCCTCTATCCGCGCATCAAGAATTTTCTGCTCAATGACATCGTCGAATACAACATGATCGGAACGAAGGTGCGCGGCTATCGCACTCCGGACGCACCGAGTCTCTGGATCCGCGATTTCGCCGACATGATGCGCGCGATCAGGTACTGGGAACATGAAATGAAAAGCGAGATCGACCACTTTGCGGAGACACAGACAGCGAAGGGGTGGATCTTCGACTACTTTACCATGACACCGGAGAAGGTGCCGTGTGAAAAGGAAAACTGGGCCAAGTACGTGCGCGTACCAATTGAGGCGGATGTCGAATTTCGATTCATCAATGCGATCTATCTAGCGTGGCAAGCGACGGGCGACGACAAGTGGATGAAGAGCCTGTTGCCGAAGATGGAGAAGGCGTTGAGCTATATCTTAACAGATGAGTGGAGGTGGGACAAGAAGACGAAGCTCGTCAAGCGCGGCTACAGCATCGACACGTGGGACTTTGACTACACGGCAGGACGGCATCCCTGGCTGAACTTCCAGTTGAACGAGCACACCTTTTGGGGCATCATGCACGGTGACAACTCCGGTTATTACGCGGCATTCAACCAGATGTCAGAATTTTATGAGCATCTGGGCAACAGAAAGCGCGCGCAGTATTGGAAGAAATTCGCCGAGTCGTTTCGCAAGCGGGCGAACAAGGTCTGCTTCAACGGCAGGTTTTATACTCACCACGTGCCTCTTGTGCCGATCAAGATTGAAGGAGTTGATGAGAGCGAGCAGCTAAGCCTCAGCAATCCGATGAATATCAACCGTGGGCTCCCGACGCACCAAATGGCAGCCAAGATCATCAAGGAATATCAAAAGCGAGCGCAGTCCACGAAAGCCTTCGCTGAATGGTTCAGCATCGATCCGCCGATGCCCGACGGAATCTACGGTGAGCCGAAACTTGCCGGTGGTGCATACTGCAACGGGGGGATTATGCCGCTCGTCGGGGGGGAGCTTGCCCGTGCGGCGTTTGAACACGGGTTTGAAGAGTACGGCGTCAAGCAATTGCTGAAATACGAAGAGCTTACCCGTAACAACGAGACGTTTCTGTGGTATTTCCCCGACGGCAGACATGCGACAATCGAGACAAGCACCAGCCCCGACGCTTCGCCGACGGACGCCTGGGGTTCTTCAGCCATGCTCTATGCGTTGATGGAAGGAGTGGCTGGAGTTGTTGATGAGCATAAGCTCTTTCAGAGAGTTCGTGTTTCACCCCGCTGGCTTGCGGCAGGCCGGAATGAGGCAAGCGTTTGTGCCGCGTACGGTGCGTCAGGAGCATCGTTCGAGTATTCGTACGCGCACGAAGTCTCGAAGAGCAAGTTCGCGCTCGATTTTCAAGGCAAATCCGTCGTGAACCTGCATCTCCTTCTTCCGCAGGGAGCAAGAGCATCTGAGGTGAAGGTGGACGGAAGAAAGGTGCGACACATTAATTCAGCTGTTGAGCAGAGTCGATACGTTGACGCGACTTTTGAGTTGAAGAAAAAAGCCCGCGTCGAGATTGAGTATCAATGAAAGCAGTGAGTCGATGAAGCGAAGAGATTTTCTCAAGACTCCCGCCTATGGAGTACTACTGGGCAGCATAGTCCCGCTCCCGCGGTCTTCGGGTGAAAAACAATCTCTCATGCACTCCCTTGCGACCCCGCAAGGGCAGCAACAGATCGAGCAGAGGATGCACGCCGACTTCATGACGTATCTTCCCGGTGTCGAGTACTTCTTCTTCGGTAACGGCGATATCACCGGCGTCGTGCAGCATTGCCCCAAAGATCCGCGCGGAACCTTCCTTGGCTTCACGATCATGAACCCGGGTCTCTTCAGCAGGAAGTGGAGCACGTATCTGTATCATCCTGAGCGCGGGCTCACCAATACAAGGCTCGGCGTTACGCTTGACGAAGGATTGGGGAAACGAGATGCGACAAGCGGGATGTACTACGGTGTGAAGGGGTATTCGATCACGCCGGAGAATTACAAGTCTGTCCAATGGAAATATGTCGACGGCGTCCCGATTGTTTCGCTCGTATGGATGGCCGGCGAGTGTGAGGTTGAAGAGGAGTTCTTTACACCCAGCGAGGGATCCATTCTCTTCAGGCGTGCAGCCGTAAAGAATCTCTCGCACAAGCAGCTCCACGCTCAGCTGGGCGCTTCGCTCTATGCGAACTTCGGCCTCTTTGATCAGATCTTTACTGACGAGAAGGAGAAGGCTGCATTCGCGATTGGCCTGGCGAGGATGAAGCTCTTTGCGCTCGAAAAGAACGTCACGGTAGCGGGTCGCTACGATGTTCGCGTTGATTTGGGGGAAATCGGCCCGGGGGAGTCAAAGCGAGCGACGTACGTCTATGCGTTGAACGACGGCGAGAGAATTTTGAAGAGGAAGACAGCAGCGGTGCTGTGGAAGCAGACTGCCGTCTACTGGAGTAACAAGAGCGATCTGGAGACCGGCAACAAAAAGTTCGACGCCCTCTGGAATATGTCGAAGACAGGACTCCGCGCTGTGCTTGGGAACAACGGACGCATGGATGCGGGTGTCTGGCAATACAATATGGAGTGGGTGATTGACCATATGTTGGCAGCGGTGGGATTCCTCCGCGCGGGCTTCGTCGACGAGGCACGACTCCTCGTTGAGAGAAATCTCAAGACCGCGATCGGTCCGGATGGCCGCACGATCGAATCCAGTCGCTGGTTTGGCTATGACTATACCGAACTCAATCAAAACGGCAACCTTGTGTACAATTTGTGGGAGTACTTGTGCTGGACGGGCGATTACGCTCTGGTGAAAAAATACTGGGACAAGATCAAGCTGTGCGCAGAATTTCCATTGAAGGATGTCTTCTTCGACAAGCAGGCAATGATGGTTCGGAACAAGAGAGAGTTCTGGGAACGGAGTGACGCCTTCGGCATCGAAGATGGATTTGAGATGGCGTATCAGTTCTGGGTTTCGATCGGTTTGGAGAAGGGTGCTGAAATAGCAGAGGCACTGGGAGAGAGATCGACATCCCGAAAATGGCTGACCACAGCCGGAGAGATCAAGAACGCGATGCTCTCTCATCCGCGCTTCAGGATGATCGAGGATGGGCATTTGATCAAGCGAAGGAAGCGGAACGGAGAGTGGCAGAAGCTCTGTATTCCAACCGACCGACGTGCGATGCCGCCCGGCTCGCCGCTGGCCACGGAGCAGAATCCCCTGCTCGATCCCGACACCGTCATCGTCTTTCCGATCATCTACGGTATGATCGATCCAAAAAGCGAGCTATCCCTGAAGACGCTGCAATGGGTTGACACGTTGTGGAGTCAGCGATGGGATGGAGGGGGATATCCTCGTTATAATACGACAAGCGAACCGGATCCACCCGCGCCATGGCCGCTTGCATCAGTGATGGTGGCCCGCGCGCATGCGGAGGCGGGAAATGATGACAAGGTGTGGCGAGTGCTGGACTGGATTTCGCGCCTGCCCGGTGGTGAGTCGGGGTCGTGGTTCGAGCGCTATGGTCCAAGCATTACACCGCCGGCACCTCCGGTTGGCATCGTCGGCTGGATTTGGTACGAGATCATGGCACTTTACGTCCACCAGATCATCGGCTTGAGGCCGGAGGTTCAGAGGTTGGTTATCCGGCCGCGCCTCATCAAGGGTCTTGATGAGATACGGTCAAGCCACATTGTTCGCGGCACAAAGCTGAGTCTTGCCATCCGCCGCACAGCGGACAAGACCGTTGCTTTCGTCGACGGAAAAGAGACCGAGGTACGAAATGGATCCCTCATTGTGCCGTACCCGAGGAAAAGGGAGATGAAAATCGACTTCAGACTAGCGGGATAAAATATGAAACGAAGTGAATTCCTGAAAACATTTGCCGGCGCATTGGCATTAGGGGGTATCCAGGGCTCCGACGCGTTGGCAGCCGATACCACTCGAGAAGAACAACCGTGGCCAGCCGTGGACGCGGACAATGAGCAATTTTGGCGCTTCGTCCGCTCTCAGTTTCCGCTCACAAACGAGCGCGCCTATCTGAATACCGGAGGACTTGGTGCCTCGCCATACGTTGTGATTGATGCGGTGAAGGCGAAGATCGATGAGCTGGAGAAGATTTCGGAAACTGGCCACTCCGATGAAATCTGGAGGGATATCAAATCTTCTGCAGCGGAGCTGCTTGGGTGCAACCCCGAGGAGATTGCGTTCACACGCAATGCGACGGAAGGGATCAATATCGTGTGCAACGGGTTACCGTTGAGACGGGGTGATGAGATCATTACCACCACGCACGAGCATGTTGGGAATTCGGTGACGTGGCTGGCTTTGCTCAAACGAGAAGGAGTCGCGATCAAGTTGTTTGAGCCCTCGACGGAGTCGGCTCAGGAGAATGTTGACCGTATCGAGAAGCTGATAACGAAAAAGACACGGCTCATCAGCATTCCACACGCCACGACGACAACGGGCCAAATCCTTCCGATCAAGCAAATCTCCGCGCTGGCGAAAAGCAGAAACATTTGGCTCTTTGTCGACGGCGCGCAGACGGCGGGCATGTTTCCTTTCAATCTTCACGATCTGGGTTGCGACGCATTCGCGACATGTGGGCACAAATGGCTGCTCGGTCCCAAGGAGACAGGCCTGCTGTATGTCAGGAGGGAGATGCTCGACGTCATTCAGGCAAAATTTGTCGGTGCATATTCTGACAACGGGTTCAATCTTGCGAAAGGGACGCTCAATTTTCATCCGACCGCGCAGCGATATGAGTATGGGACGGTGAGCGTTCCGCTTCGGGTGGGGCTGGGAGCCGCCATCAAGTTCCTGCAAAGAATCGGGATGGAAAATGTGTGGAAGCGAGATCAGGCGCTGTCGACGCATTTGTTCAATGGCCTGAGGCAGATTCCCTATGTCACAGTGCTGTCGCCGGCCAGCGACACCGAGCGGAGCGCCTTGATCACGTTCAAGCATGAGAAACTTCCATATCTCGAACTGCAAAGTCATCTCAATACATTTAAACTGCGCACGCGAGGCGTTGGTGAGGGAGGCGTGAACGCACTTCGAGTATCGACACACATCTATAATATGTTTGAGGAAGTCGAGCGAGTGCTGGAGGGCGTGAGAACGGCTTGGAAGGATTAGCAAGGTAGAAGTCCGACTTCTACTGGAGAATGCGTGGGAAGAAGTCGGACTTCTCACAATCAGGATCACCCACAATGTATACCATCGGCTATGATGTTGGCAGCTCGTTCGTGAAGGCGGCGATCTTCGATTTCGAGCGAGGCAACCTGGTTGCTGCTGCCTCGTATCCCGATCGGGAAATGGCAATCCTCTCGCCTGTCCGAGGATGGGCAGAGCAAGATCCTGAGGTCTGGTGGGACGCGGTGAAGAATGTAACAAAGCTCGCTGCATCACGAGCGTGTGTCTCTCTGCAAGAAATCCGCGCCATCGGGATCTCATACCAGATGCATGGCCTTGTGCTTGTCGGAAGAAATGGCTTGCCGCTGCGTCCATCCATTATCTGGTGCGATAGCCGAGCTACTGAGATCGGCAGGAAGGCTTTTTCGGAGATCGGTGAAAAAGCCTGTCTTGACGAGTTGCTCAACTCTCCTGGCAATTTCACTGCATCAAAGCTACGCTGGGTCAAAGAGAACGAACCGGCGATATACGACAAGGCTTTCAAGGCACTTCTCCCGGGAGATTACATCGCGCTGCGACTGACCGGCGAGTTCAAGACAACTGTTTCGGGGCTCTCCGAGGGTATCCTCTGGAACTTTCGCTCTCGCACTCTTGCTGAGAAAGTGTTGAGCCATTATGAGCTGCGGCGTGACCTAATTGCCGATACCGTCCCGTCAATGGGACTACAAGGGCATCTCACTCAGCTGGCCGCACAAGAGCTTGGATTGAAGCCGGGTATACCGATATCCTATCGTGCTGGCGATCAGCCAAACAACGCCTTCTCACTGAACGTGCTGGAGCCGGGCGAAATTGCCGCGACGGCAGGAACATCCGGCGTTGTGTATGCAGTGAGCGGCTCATTGAACTGCGATTCGCAGTCACGCATCAATGCCTTTGCTCACGTCAATCATAAGAACGACGCGCCGCACATCGGTATTCTTCTCTGCATCAACGGTGCCGGCATCTCGAATAGCTGGATCAGAAAACTTGTTGGCGATGCCGCACTGACGTATGATGCGATGAATCAGCTTGCTTCAGCTGTTCCGGTCGGTTCGAGAGGATTAGCGGTGCTACCGTTCGGCAACGGAGCTGAACGGATGTTTCGAGATCGGGATATCAGTGCGTCCGTGTACCGTCTGAATTTCAACGTTCACTCTAAGCCAGAGATCCTGCGCGCAGTTCAAGAGGGTGTCGCGTTTGCCTTCAAGTATGGTTTAGATATTATGCAGTCGCTCGATATCAAGCCTCAAGTGATGAGAGCCGGCGCGGCAAATATGTTCTTGAGTCCGGTGTTCTGTGCAACCCTCGCTTCCGTTGCAGGTGTCTCGATTGAACTCTACAACACGGATGGTGCACAAGGTGCAGCACGAGCAGCAGCGGTTGGAGCTGGTTTGGTTTCGTCACTTAACGACGCGTTCAAGGGTCTCGAACGCATCAGAACTATTGAACCTGAACGGAATAAGGACGATTATCTCGAGGCGTACCAAGCGTGGCTCGAGCCTCTGAAACGGATATTGGGTGATTAGCGACAGCTTGTGTGAATTGGAGCTATACCCCTGCGTTTTGGGAAATCTGTCTCGACTCTGTCGTGACGAGACCTCGATCCGACATACGGCCGGATGTGGCGAGACGCGTTTCCCTTGGTAAAGGGGACAAGGGAACGCAACCGACCACGTAACTGCACAGAATTCTGAAGGTTAGTTAATAACACAAGTTGACCGCTTCTGGGAACGGGTTAAAACCCCTGTAAATATTGACTGGAAATTCTCGCCACGTCCTGAAGGAAGTGGCTATTGCCCCGACCTTCAGGTCGGGGATACGAAAAACCCAATAAAAAACCTCAAGGGCTTCAGCCCTTTCTAACAAGGCGGTCAACTTGAGTTAATAAGAGACAGCCCGAAAAACCAGAAGGATAAGAAAGGATCTCCACAAGCGGGGCCATCTCACAAAACACCATGTCTGACATCATACGGTTCCAGAACATCACGAAGCGCTTCGGCGGTACAACGGCTCTCGAGGACGTGAGTTTTTCTGTTTACGAAAGAGAAATTCACGCCGTTATCGGAGAGAACGGAGCGGGCAAGTCGACGCTGATGCGCATTCTCTCCGGTGTGCTCCAGAAAGATACAGGCACGGTGTTTCTGGCAGGAACAGAGAAGATGTTCCAGACACCAGTTGATGCCCAGCGGGAAGGGATCAGCACGGTCTATCAGGAGCCGTACCTTGTTCCGCATCTGACGGTGGCTGAGAATGTGTTTCTCGGCCATGAGCGGACAAAAGGATTGGGGTTTGTGGACTTCGGCTACTTGAATTCACAGACGGAGCAAATCCTGGCGCGGCTCGACCTCAAAATCTCACCCACAGAATTGCTGATCAATCTAGGTCCCGCTGAAGTACAGCTTGTTCAAATTGCGCGCGCAATAGCATTCTCAACGAAGATTTTGATCCTCGATGAACCCACCGCCTCGCTCACAGAGCATGAAACGGAAATCCTATTTGACTTGCTGAAGAAGCTCAACAAGAACGGCCTGACCATCGTCTACGTCTCTCACCGACTTAAGGAGATTTTCGAGCTTTGCCATCGAGCAACCGTGCTTCGGGATGGAAAGCACGTCAGCACTGTCGAGGTCGAAAGGACGACAGAAAAGGAGATCATCAATATGATGGTTGGGCGGGAGATCCAAGAGGGTGGAATCGGCGTTGGTGCTGAAGCAACTGCCGATGTGCGATTGGAAGTGAAGGGATTGACGGTGACACAAGTGCCTGTTCGCGTCAGAGATATCTCGTTCACTGTGAGGCGCGGTGAAATCATCGCGCTGGCGGGACTTGTCGGATCGGGTCGAAGCGAAGTGGCGAAAGCGATCTTTGGCCTGAGCTGGATCGATGCAGGCGAGGTTCTTATCGAAGGAAAGCGGGTGAGCATCAATAGTCCACGGGAGGCTATTCGGCACGGAATGGCACTCGTGCCGGAAGATCGCAAGGGCGAGGGTCTGATGTCAGCACAATCGATCAAGCATAACATCTCGCTGACCGGCTTAAAGTTGCTCTCAAGTTTCGGTTTCCTAAAAGGGGCTTCAGAAACCGATCTTGCGCGCAAGAGTTCGGAGCAGCTGGCAATCAAATCGTCCTCCGAAGACGCAGAGGTGTCAACGCTGAGCGGTGGCAACCAGCAAAAAGTCGTTCTGGCGAAGTGGCTCTGGCTCAAGCCGTCGGTCTTAGTGCTGGATGAGCCGACTCGCGGGATTGATGTCGGGGCAAAGGCGGAGATCCACAACCTGATCTTTGAACTTGCGAAAACGGGCGTAGCGATCCTGCTGATTTCTTCCGAATTGCCGGAGGTCCTTAGGCTTGCGGATAGGATTTATGTGATGAGGGATGGGAAGATTGTTGGTCATCTCGGGCGTGCGGAGGCAAGTCAGGAAGCGATTATGCATCTCGCGGCGATAGGAAACTAGATAATCTGAGCTGGGAGCGGATTCTGCCAGAAGGCATTGCAGACAAGTGCTCCCGACCGGCACCGGGAGCAGAGATCCCTCGCAACAGTAGGAAAACGGGACACAAATGAAATCGGTCAATATCTTCGATTACGTAGTTGTCGGATCGTACTTCCTCTTCATGCTGGGCATCGGGCTCTACTTCATGCGTTTCAACAAGGGAGCGAAGGAGTACTTCGCCGGTGGCAACATGATCCCATGGTGGGCTTCGGGCATGACGCTCTATATGGCCAACTTCACCGCGTGGACATTTTCTGGAGCAGCGGGATTTACGTACAGTACCGGAACGTTCATGCTCATCTGGTTCTCGATTGGATCGATTGCGTATTTCCTGGGTTCGTTTCTGACTGCAAAACGATGGCGCCGAACGCGATCGATCTCACCGGTCGAGTATACCTATACCCGCTACAATACCACAACGCAGCAGTTTCTCAGCTGGGTCATCTCCATCAACTTCACCCTCTCCGCAGGAGTTCAGCTTGCCGCGACATCCAAACTCCTCTCCCCGATCTTGAACATCGACATGAATACCATGACCCTTCTGACCGGGGCTGTCATTCTCTTATACACTTTCCTCGGAGGCATCTGGGCCGTCTCCATCACCGACGTCGTGCAGGGCGTCATCTTGCTTGCCACAACGTTCATCGTTGCGCCGATGAGCCTTTCGCTTGTGGGCGGGATCGAAAACCTCTTTGCCGGTCTTCCCCCGCTGACATTTGATCACATCTACAACGGCGTGCACTATGACGAGCACTGGTTGATCTCGATTCTCCTGATTTCAACGATTGGGTTCGCCGCCGGATCGGGTCAACGCTTCTATTCAGTCAAAGACGAGAAGTCAGCAATGCGCGTTGCCTGGCTGGCCGCTGTACTCGCACTTGCCGGTCCCCTCACGTTTGGTATTCCACCGCTCGTTGCAAGAGTCCTCTGGCCCGATTTGTCCCAGGTTGATTTCTTCAAACCCTATCTAGGAAGCAATCCACAGGATCTCGTCTATCTTGCGTTGTGCGTCAAGTTCCTGCCGAACGGTCTGATCGGTGTGTTCATTGCGGCGATGCTTGCTGCGACGATGAGCACGCTGAGCTACGTATACAACATGGTGTCGTCAATCTTTGCACGCGATATGTACCAAGGCCTCTTCCGCCCCAGCACCAAAGACGAGGAGTTATTGAAAGTTGGCCGAACGGCATCGTTTGCCATCGGGATCATCGTGACGAGCCTTGCGCTCATATTCATCAACAGCGAGTTCGGGATTTTCAATATGATGCAAGCGTTATTCACGCTCTTTAATATCCCCGTTACGGTGCCCCTGTGCTTTGGACTGATCTTTCGGCGCGTCCCGAAATGGTCGGCGGCTGCTGGTATCACGTGGGGGCTTCTGGCGGGAGTCGCAGGCCGCTACCTGCTCGGCTGGGATATTGGACCA
>JBBTCR010000246.1:0-4524 GCA_038043105.1 Bacteroidota bacterium | reverse complement strand
TCGCGAGCTACGGCTTCTACGCCTTCTGGGACTGGCGCTTCCTGCCGCTGCTCTGGTTCTCGACCCTCTTCGACTTCTACGTCGCGCAGCGCCTCTACGACCTGAAGGAGATCGTCAAGATCCCTGATCGTCTGTCGCGCACGGAACGAGATGATATTGAAAGCGATGATCGACGTGATCCCGGGCAACTGCTGAAGCTCTTCCGCAGTCGCTTCATTGATATCCAAGGGATTCTCCTGCAGCCGGGCGAGAAGGTCAAGCAACTGGGAGTCTTCAGCATCTTGGGTGACTTGCTCAAGGAGGTTTTCCAGCTCAGCTTCAGCACGCGTGCGCGAAGTGTCTCGCTTGGGAATTCCTTGCCCAAGCGCTTCGATCGTGAAACAGGCGCAAGCCAATGTCAGAATCAAAAGCTTCAACCGCATAACCTACTCTCCGAGCTGGAAGGAGATCTCAATTTGGTGGGTCCAGCCGAGCTGCGGGTGACTATAGCCGGCATACGAAAATTCGAAGATTGAATAACGCGCTCCAATGCCGGCAGAGAATTTGTCAGGGTTAGTCGAGATGCCAAGCCTTAGAGCAAGGATCTCAAGGAAACGCTGTTCGACACCTGCTTTGACCGTTAGCGGATGCCGTGTGTCTTTTTCACATTCGAGCGTCATCTGGAACTCCTTCCACGGAGCATATCGAGCGCCGAGGAAAACGATCTGCGGCATGCGCTCGCGAGTTTGTCCGATTGTGGCAGCGGCGATATTTTTCATCGCGAAGCCAAAACTCAGATCGTCTTGCGCTTGAGCAAGAAGTCCGAGATCGATGGTCACGCGCTGGGCGACTCCGTAGCGCTCGATGGAAATGCGATGAAGATTCAATGCGATCCCGGCAGATACGCCCCAGTCGATGCTGCGTCCCGCGGCAATCGTCACGCTCGTTTCTCGATACATCTCGAACCCAAACTGTTGATTGCTCAAACCGATACTAGCGAAGCTGAAGGGGACGGCAACAGCGAGAGAGGCCGTCCTGAGTTCAGGAAGCGCAAACTGCTGCGGGACGAAAAACGCGGCTCCTTGAGCGGCTGTCAGCTGCACAAGCCCTGCTGGGTTATAGACCCCTGCCCACACATTGTCCGCGATGGCGACGAACGCGTTTCCAAGCGCAATGGCTTTGGAGCCGCGTCCGTTGTTGTCGGTGGACGCGAGCGCTACCGAACACAGAGCAAGTACCATCACTGACAGTCTTACGAAGAGCACTCTTCTTGTGGCTGGATGGGAAAATGGGTATATTGGCACAAACGAACGTATGCGGAGAACTATGCGACGCTCAGGGATTGTTGTGGTGTTATTCATTATCGCGTGGATCGTGAACGCGGCCGCCCAGGAACTCAACTGCGTCGTTACCGTCAGCACCGAGAACGTTCCATCCGGACAGCGCGATTATCTCAGAGATTTCAAAGCAGACGTTGAAAAGTACCTGAATAACAATAAGTGGACTGATGAGGACCTGGGAGGCGAAAAAATCGACTGCTCCATGTCGATTTTCTTCCTCGCTGCGGCCGGAGAGAACCGCTACGCGGCTCAGGTTGTCGTGGGACGCCCGCGTCCGGTCTATGTCGGCAATGACAAATCCGGAAAGAATACGCAGGTCTTGCGCATCGCCGTCGAGAAGTGGGAATTCGGCTACGTTCCGAATCAGCAGATGATCAAGGACGAATTCCGCTTCGATCCGTTGACGGACTTGTTGGATTTCTACGCGTATCTCATCATCGGATTGGATCTCGAAACGTACAACGAGCTATCCGGCTCCCGGTATTTGCAGAAGGCACTCAGCATCTGCAACCAGGCCAATGCCACATCGTATGGCCAGGATTGGCAATCGAGCGCCGGAACCTACAGCAAGTTCGGCTTGATCGATGAGCTGATGAACATGAAGTACCAGCAATTCCGACTTGCTTTCTATTCCTATCACTTCGAAGGCATTGACCTACTCGATACGGAGCAGCAGAAGGGACTCGACAATATCCTGAAGGCGCTGGAATCGATCGCCGAGCTCCGTCAAAAGCAAAATCCGCGCAGCATTTTAGTCAGGACGTTCTTCGATTCCAAATACCACGAGATCGCAGATGTCTTTCTTACCTGGCCCGACCGTGGGGTCTACGATCGCCTCATCACAGCCGATCCAGCTCATCAAGGTACGTACGACGGATATCGGAGACGATAGCAGAGGCTTCGTCAGCCTGGCCTGAGGTCTCACTCAAGTGTTATCTCAGTAATCGTGTCTCCCACCTGGATCCGATCGACGACATCCTGCCCTTCAACCACCTTCGCGAAGATCGTATACCGGCCATCGAGGTGTGGAGCGGGTGAGTGCGTGATGAAGAACTGGCACCCCTCTGTGTCTTTCCCCGCACTTGCGATGCCCACCATCCCTCGCTCAAAATTGGTCATGGAAAATTCTGAGCGTATCGCATAGCCCGGACCACCCCACCCATCTCCTCGGGGGTCCCCACCTTGCACTACGAAATTAGGAACGACCCGGTGAAACGTCAGTCCCTTGTAAAATCCTCTTCGCGCGAGCTTCACAAAGCTCAGCACGGTAAACGGCGCATGCTCCCTCATCAGCTGAAGTTTGATAATACCCTTGTTCGTCATCAGGCTGACCGTCTGTGCGGGCTGTATCGACTCAAGGGTCTCCCAATCGTAGTCGGTTCGGAGAGGTTTGGTGGCCTTTGAAACCTTTGCTGAATAATCTTGATGTGTGATACGCGAGAGCGCAGCGTCCGCGAACATTGCCACGGTCCTGTCGGGGTCCTTCAGCGCTGTCTCGAGCGTCGGGATGAAACGCGCGTCGCCGATGTTTCCCATTGCGCTGAGCGCACTCTGCATGGCTTCGACATCATCCGGCGATGCAAGACGCGCAAATGCGGCGTTGAGAGAGAGGACCAGAGAATCTGATTGTCCCGCGTCCTTGAACATGCCAAAATACGCCGTATCCCCGAGCGCGTTTGAGACCAGATGCGTGATCGCCATATCACCGCGCTGGAGACTGCTCAAGGTTTTCCGGTACAGGGCATTGCGAACCTCCACCCAGTCCGGTTCCCCGGCACGCATGCGCGCCAGGGTCGATGGCGTGAGGAATCGCCGGACGAAATCCCACGCGGCCATCGCGACTCGAACAGAACTATCCTCTAGTGCACTCATGATGATAGAGAGGCTTCTCCCCGTGAGGACGAGACTCAATCCTTCAATAACCTTCGTTTTCTCTCGCTGCGTCAACGTCTTGTCCGCAAGGAAATTCTTCCTCACAAAATCATCGGGAAAGAACTTTGACAGCACAACAAACGCTTCCCCGCGCGTCAACTCGGCATTGAGATTCTTCGTGGCGACAAGCTTGAGGACCACTTGCTTCAGTCTTGTCGAGTCATTCGAGGCTTGAACGATTTGCTTTGAAAGCGCGCTAAGCGCCTGAAGCGCGGCAATTTTGACGTGATCATTGTCGGCGTTGAGATACTCGATGAATTCACGCACGAGCTCAGGGTTGTTCGGAACAAAAGCAGCAAGCGAGCGAACGAGTTGAACCTGGGCTCGCCAGTCAGGGCGTTGGCGCTCCGCCTTTTGAGCACTTCGAAGCAAATCAAGCGCGTCGCCTGATTTGGATCTCGCCAAGAGCGTTAGGAAATTCACACGCACGTTGGGATCAGGATCGGAAACAAGCTTTGACAGATCGTCAGCGCGCTTGGCGATTTCCACATCGATCAAACCATGCGGAGCTGCCCGCCAAAGCGCATAGAGTGCCGACCAGCGAACCCGCGGATTCGGAATGACTGCATAATCAAAACAGTGCCACATCGAGCGCTCGTTCTTAATGCCGCGCAGCGCAAATCGCGCGATGCTCAAGGCAATCTCGGCTTTGAGGGAGGCCGTATCACCTGAGGGTTGATAGGCTACAACCTCATCGAGCGCTTGTTCATCGCCTATCTTCCCTAGTCCCTCAAGAATTCTCGAAGCAACAACTGGGTTCGTCTCGATCCTCAGGCGGCTGAGCAGCGAATCCTGCGCGACACCCGACCCGATCTGCCCCAGTGCAAACGCTGCCGCAGCTCGAACTTGAGGCTCGGGATCGTGCAAAAGCGGATTCAACGCAGGAGCAGCGGCGGAATCTTGTATGTTTGCAAGAGCAAGAGCGGCTCGATAACGGAGGTTTGCGTTGCTGTGGTTGAGATAGGACAATAACTTGCCATCACCAAGTGATCGCTGATCCTGCAGGGTCAGGATTTCGCGTTCGCTCGGAGAGAGCTGCTGAGCGGGCAACGCAACGGCGGTGAGAATGAGAAGAACACAAGCAATCAAAAGTCGCATGGCGACCCGACCTTTCGGCAAACCGTTTCTAAGATCGCTGGAGGGGACCCCTCAACGCTCTAGCCCTACGAGCGTTGGGAGATATGTCGGGAGAACACACACCTATCCACCACCCGTCCTGAGCTGCGTGATCGAAAGCAGCAGGCCGGGCTTAAACCAGAGAATTCGACAAATC
>JBBTCR010000245.1:0-1655 GCA_038043105.1 Bacteroidota bacterium | reverse complement strand
AGCTGTTGTTTTTTTCAAGAAACATTTCGGCGTTCGCCCCACCGGGATGTGGCCCGCGGAAGGCGCAGTGGCACACGAGGTTATGGATATTTTGGCAAAGCACGGTATCCGGTGGATTGCAGCGGACGAAAAGATCCTTTCGCGGTCTCAACCGGCCAATATGCCGAAGTACTCTCCTTATGTTCTAGCGGGTGATGGCAGCAAGAATGCGGTTGTGATTGTCTTCAGGGATACTGAACTATCCGACAAAATCGGCTTCGTCTACAAGAACTATAGAGGGGAGGATGCTGCCGATGATTTCGTCAGGCACGCCTTGCGATACGTCCCGCGTGAGGACGAGCCGGATCGGCTTCTCACGGTAATTCTGGATGGGGAGAACGCTTGGGAGTGGTATAGGTATGATACCGAGGGGAGGGAATTCCAGAACGCGCTCTACCGCAAGCTCTCCAAGCTCTACGAGTCGAAGCAAATTGTTACCACGACTGTGACGGAGTACATCAACGGAAACATGGCGCGCGGAGTGGCTCCTCATCCGGTGGAAAGCCTCCCCAAGATTCAGCGTCTCTGGCCGGGTTCCTGGATCAATGCCAACTATGACACGTGGATCGGCGAGGACGAGGAAAACCGTGCATGGGAGTATCTCCTCACTGCAAGAACGGACTTGGAGCAATCAGGATTGCCGCGACCTGACCCAATGGCGAAACCGCCTAGGAAGGGGACCCGGGCGTGGTGTGCGTTCAAAGCGTGGGAATCGATGTACGCTGCTGAAGGCTCGGATTGGTTCTGGTGGTATGGAACCGACCAAACAGCTCCAGCCGGCGTCAAGCCTTTCGATCGGGCATACATTACTCATTTGACTAACATCTACAAGTTCGCTCGTCTGGCGAAGGCAGAAATGCCAGAGCGGGAATTTCCTCCCATCGTTCGCGAAACAGCGCCCGTGGATGCATTCGCACAAACGATGGCGCAAAGCCGGGAAGATCTGGTGACGGTGGTGTTTCAGGTGGACTGCAGGGACATGTACGTTCGAAAATCGGTTTTCATTGTAGGCAACCACGAGCTCTTGGGCAATTGGGTTCCCAACATGGTCCGTATGTATGACGACGGCACCCACGGCGATACGAAAGGGGATAGTATTTGGACTCTGGAGGTACAGCTCCCTCCTCGAACGGAAATCCACTACAAATACACCAACAGCGGCGCGGTCGGGAGCTGGGACCCCGGCGAGGAATTCTCGGGTCTTCATCGGACCATTTGGGTCAGCGACCAGAAGGGATCACGGCAGGTCCTACTTGATAGATTTGGGAAGATATGATTGAAGATTGTAGATTGAAAATTAAGAAGTTATCTGCATTTCTTAATAGTATCATCCGAGGGTTGTCTTGGATGCTTCCGTTTGCCTTCTGCCTCGCTTCTTTCGGATTTGAAGGATGTGTCAGGAAGAGTAGTGGTTCGATTCGAGTCGTCATCTGGCATCAGATGAGACCTGACGAACAGGTTCTCCTTCGCAGACAGGTAGACCGGTATATGCAGAGTCATCCGGATTTAAGGGTCGAGGAGCTTTTCAAGGAGACGGAACTGCTTCGAAGTGGCTATGTCGTCGCGGCGCTCGCTGGCCAAGGACCCGATCTGGTCTATGGCCCTTCCGATCCTGT
>JBBTCR010000244.1:0-1062 GCA_038043105.1 Bacteroidota bacterium | reverse complement strand
TCGTCTTAGGCTGACCCGCAAGGTTCTTACGCTGGTCAGGAGAAACAAGAGTTAGCCAGCGCTAAGCATCAAGCGGAGGGGGGCGGATGGTCATGGAGCGAGGATGCCACCGAATCTAGATCGCTACAAGAAGGACCTTCATTCCTTACTCGCCAAGGGTAACAACCTGCTTCTCGCCATGAAGGCAGAGTGTTTCCCTGAGCAGTTCGAGCGTGCGTTTAAGAGGGAGTATGGAGACAAGGCGAAGGAGACCCTCAAAGCCGCCCTCGGTTCGTTCGCGGAAGCCTATCAGCCGTGGTACTCGGAAGCGAAGGTGCTGATCAGGCAACTGTTGCCGGACCGGCTTTCAGACTTCGTTCGCCACTATGAAAAACCGAAACCGCGCAAAGAAATCACGTACGAGACCTATAGCATCGAGGACTACCTTCAGGGACTGAACGTGACTCGCGGATTGCAGAAGGAGAAGGTCGTCGGACCGGACGCCGCTATCCCACGCTTCCGCCAGCAACTGGCCATACTAGAGTCGGTGAAAGCGCGCTTTGAGAGCTCTCTGTTCGACATTCGTCAGCTGGTTCAAGCGGATCTCTTTGACTCGGAACTGGACGCAGCGAAAGAGCTTGCGAAGAACAAGTTCACGCGGGCTGCGGGTGCTCTTGCCGGAGTGGTTCTCGAGCGACATCTCGCGCAGGTGTGCGGGAACCATGGCGTCAAGGTTACGAAGAAGGCTCCCGGTATGGCTGATCTGAACAACGCCCTAAAGGAGGCGAACGTCATCGATGTTCCCCAGTGGCGTTTTATACAGCATCTGGCGGACATCCGTAACTTGTGCGACCACAACAAGACGAGGGAGCCCACTGCAGAGCAAGTTGATGACTTGGTGACTGGGGTGACGAAAATAACCAAGACGCTTTTCTGACCAGATCATGCGCTTCATCCGTATCAGAGCGCCGCTGTCTAACAGGGCATGCACCCGACCGCCCAAAAACCGGGCGGCGGCTGATGCCCAAGTCGTTCAGCCGGCCGCAGACGGCCGGCTGAACGGGCGGCGGCTGAGCCGAGCTG
>JBBTCR010000243.1:0-4115 GCA_038043105.1 Bacteroidota bacterium | reverse complement strand
GATTCCTTATCGACCGGGGCCGGGTCGACGATGGGGGAAACGGTTTCGGTGAGCGCGACCGGCGCCTAGCGGGGGGAAGGCCCGATGCTTCCGGCCAGAACCGCCGCCAGGAAGTGGTAATCCATAAACATCCGTCTCTTGGAGGCAGGACCGTAGAGCATCGCGTCTCTGGCGCGCGGCGGCGCTTCGTCCTGTTCGTGTTGAGCCGGTTGGTCACACGAGTCATCCGGGTGGGCAAGCTCCGGTTCGCGCCCAACTCTCGACCTGTTCCCGGACGGTAGCTCTTCGCTGCTTCGACCGCGTCCCGCGACCTTCGGGTCCTCGCGAGCGCCGCGTTTGATGACTGGCCGGGTGTGTGTCGCAAGTCAAGCTACCGCATGCGCGCTAACGGTTGGGCGTTCACCGGCGCGCCGCCTTTTGGCGCGTCCGGTGCAACGCCTCGTTATGCGTTCTCGCTCGGTCCATTGCCACTAGGTTTTTGGGTTGCCGAAACATGCTCTGGTTGACGGTCAGGATGCTCTCGGAGGCAGTTCGGCCAAGTAGCTCCTCTTCCTACCCGCCCACCACTGTTTCAGCCAAGGCGCTTTTTTCTCTAGCTCGTACCTCTGCCACTCGCCCTCCAAAGTATCCACGAAGATAGCCACGTCCCCTTGCCGCCCTTCTCGCACTAGCTGCTGTAAACGTATGTCCATGCTCTCGATCGTCTCTTTTAAGCATGTAACATTGAACTGAATTGCAAAGGCGCAGGCCTCGGCATAATGGGCCGCCGCTTGGCTGATCTGATCTCGCTCAAATGCAACGTCGCCATCGAGTCTAGCCAGTCTGCTGAGCTGATCCTGCAAATCTATTTCGTGGCCTATTACGCGGGCAACTTCTGCACACTGAAGAGCGGAATCCACATCGCCTTTCGCAAAGTACAAATAGCAAAGATTTACGAGAGTGAGACACTCACCCCGAGGGTTTTCTACATCACGCCTGAGTTTTAGACTTTCCTCGTATCTCTCAATAGCTGTTTTCCATTTGCGCTGCAGTCGGAAAACATCACCGAGGGTATCCAATATCCTTCCTTCTGCATCACGATCTCCAAATTCACGACAAATCCGCAAGCTTTCTTCGCAGCACTTGCCGGCTTCGGTCCATTCCCGTTGCTTAGCATACACGCCGCCAAGGTTGTTGAGTACTAGGCACTCACCATAGCGGTCTCTTGGCTGCTGGTGTCGCCTGATCTTGAGGCTTTGCTTGTAACGCCTGATGGCTTTTGACCAATTGCCCTGCGCCTCAAGCACAATGCCGAGGTTCATCAGAGTCACGCTCTTGCCATACTCATCACTTTCCTCACGGCAGATTATCAAGTCCTGCTGGTAGCAATCAACGGCCTCTTGCCACTTGCCTTGTTCCCAATAAGTGACACCGAGATTATTCAGAGTTCGTGATTCACCAGAACGGTCAACTGTATCTTGGAAAATACTTCGAGCTTCAGCGATCGCCTTGATGGCCTCTTCATGCTTCCCTTGCGCTCGGAGGACATAGCCAAGATTGCTGAGAGTGTATCCTTCGCTGGTGCGGTCACTCTGTTCACGGAAGATAGCTAGTGCATTTCCGTAGTCACTCAAGGCATCCCTCAGTTTCCCTTGGTGATAGTGAATTGTGCCTAGTCCTCTGAACATTCCACCTGCAGCCTTACGGTCGTCCAACCTCTGTGTTAAGTCGAGGCCCTTCTGAAGCATATTGGCGACTTCCCCCCATCGCCCTGTTTTGCTGAATACCTCAGGCTCGGCTACCTTAACAGCCAAGGATAAGAATTGCCCCCAAACTTTAGCCTCATAGTAATGCCGTGCTGCCCGTAGAGGATCGTGGCCGTGCTCTGAGTGATAATACTGGGCAGCCAGTAGATGCCGTGTCTTGCGATCAGCAAGCCTCCCATATGCATACTGACGCACAACGGAATGCAGGTCATAGTGCTGCCCGTCGAATCGCAGAAGAGCCCGCCGTACCAGTTCGCTTTTGCAGTCTTCCCATTGCGCTACTCCGCCCACAGCCATTCCCGGTCCCTCGTCGAACTCATGGTCGAAAACGGCCAACCGATTCAACAGCACCTGTGCCTTCTTACCGAGGGCCTTGTAAGCTACGTCCAATGTGGCAGCGACCCTGTCTACGGGCCCTGCCTGTAATCTCCTGAAGATGCTGGGAAGAGAGGTGTCCAAGGTAAGTGGAACGACCAACTCAATCCCCAGAGGATACCCCTGGAGCCACTGTACAATTTCTCGAGCTACTTTTTCCCTCTGAGTGATTCGGTCGAGGGTCCCGGCATCTCGCGCGAGGATTACGAATAGAGTCCACGCGTCATCCGGATTCAGTTCTTGCAACTCGATGGCTCGCCAACCCTTTCGGCTTGGGTGAGGATACGTGGTAAGAAGTGCTTTGCTTTGGGCAGGCAGAGAGTCCAGGAAGTCTGAGATCTCATTGTCACTCTCCACATCTTCGTAGCTGTCCAGCACCAAGAGGTGGGGTAAGCGGTTTAGCCTCCGCAAGATCGTCTGTCGTTTCTCCTTTGACTTCTCCGGCAGAACTATTTCGAGAGTCGCAGCCGTTTCTTCGAGAAGAGTGTCCAAGGGTTTCCCACCTCGCAAGCTCATCCAGACTACTCCACCAGGAAACCGCCAATCCTGATGGCGAGCTGTTTGTAGCGCTAGTGCTGATTTCCCGATACCTTTCATACCCCACAGGGCAACGACGCAATTCGCTGGTTCAGCTATTTCTCGGGCAATATCGATCCGTTCACTCAAACGACCGACAAAACGTTGGCCGAGTCGGAGGAGTCCACCACTATAAAGATTATTGGGGGCAGCTCTCTCTCGTGGTTGGACAGTTGCCTTCGACTGTCCGCGCTTCAGCAACTTGCTTTCTTCAGCACGCAAATAAAGCACGGGAATGAACCAGCTATGCTTTTCAGGATAAAGCACCTTGCGCCCCTCGGTCACCGCATCCTCGACTGTAGCAAAGCGTGCAAGAGCCGTGTAAAACTGCTTGGAGAAACGGATGGCCGAAGATGCTGGAACGGAGAACTGCATCGCCACCACGGCCGGCACACCGGCTCTAATCAGCGCAGGTGCAACGCCTACAAATAGGTCGCTTTTGGCAGAGACGGCAGATTCACACGCGCTCAGCACGGAGAGCTTCACTCCGGCCTTGGTCAGAGTGTTTGCCATGTCATCAGCATCAATCAAGTGAGATTGCCCGAACTCATTTTCGAAGGCGAGATAACCCTTGCGCTCAACTCGAACTAGTGATGCGCGACAGTATGCGCAAAAGTGACCCTCTTCTGTTTCGACCTGTCCACACCGGTCACACAGGCGTCCAAAAATTCCATGACCATCAAAATGGACGACAGGATAGGTCTCTTCACCCAGCCAAGCCACCAGACTCTCATGAGTGGACGGTCGCAAGTAGTCCACAACAGCTCTGTCACTAATCCGCAAACGCAAAAGTCCCTGTTCGAGCGCTTGGGCTTCAGCAAAAGGGTCAAGGGGCGGGGCATCAAGAGGACGAGCCACGACCGCAAGCACTCGCAACGGCAAGTTAACCGTAGTTGGTGTCACGGGTTGAGGTAACGACACATAGCGAGTCAAAGAGATCAGACCTGAGGAAACAAGGTACCGTGACCCGTCATGGAGTAGTTCCCAAGGCAGGCGTGCCAGCTCTTCAGCATCGAGCCGCAGTTGCACGCGCACTGGCTTTCGCTGCTTGGCCAAAGAGAGGCAAACCTGAAGGCGTGCGCTTACCTCACGCGTAAAGAGCGCGCTGTAGAGAGCTCTGCCAATTCTTCTCAACTCTGTCTCTCGCGCTACACCCTGACCGATGGTCGCGAGCATCTGTTCCAAAGCATCCCCTTCGTAGGGGGTCACAAAACGGCCTGTGGTCTCTCCGGCTGGCGAGTGCAAAACCTGGACAGCATAACTATTGCCACGCTTCCGACCAATCTGCAGCACCAGGGTAGACGGTGTTCCTGTCATATCCCGATTCCTCAAGGCCTTTCTAGGGTCATAGGGCACGGGGCGCATAACTCCTGTTTAACCCGGTCGGCATAACACCCCGTTCCGGTCGGCTTAACACGA
>JBBTCR010000242.1:0-5435 GCA_038043105.1 Bacteroidota bacterium | reverse complement strand
GATTAAATATAGGAGAAAATTGAAGAGTTACAAGTCCATTTCGTCACGAGCGTGAGGGGTCGTGCACTGCGCCTGTTCAAAAGGGCGTGCCTATCGTTCTCACGGTCTCAGCGTGGGACTCTGAGTGATCTCGGGAAGGAAGTAGAAAACGATTCCTAGGATCAAGTAGACGGACAGCAATTGTACGCCCTCTAACCAATTTGACTCGCCATCGCCTGCAATCTCTCCCGTGATTAAGACAGCGAGTGCGATAGCAATGACTTCGGCAGGGGTGAAGACAAGATTCATCGGTGCCGGGCCGATGAAGTAGCTGGCGAATACAAGGACAGGAGCAACGAACAACGCGATCTGGATGCTGCTGCCGACCGCGATCCCAATGCTCAGATCCATGCGATTCTTGATGGCAACGACGACCGCCGTGGTATGCTCTGCGGCGTTTCCGATGATTGCAACGACGATAATGCCGATGAACACGCTCGTCATGCCCAATGCATGCGCAGCGTACACGACGGAGCCGACAAGGATTTCGCTCATCCACGCGACGAAGAGCGTAGCCGCACCCAGAACGATCAGCGATTTCGGGAGAGACCACGCTTGCCGATGAGCTTTGGATTCCTCGTCATCACTGCGAGCTTCGGGAACGAACAATTGCTTGTGGGTGTGCAAGGAAAAGACGAGGCTGAGTCCGTACGTGATGATCAACACGGCTGCTATTTCCAAGCTCAGATCTGCCTCATGTGCGATGGCGTATTGCCCGCCCAGAAAGTGATACGCGGCGGGTAGGATGAGTGCGATCGCTGCAAGCGTCAACATAGTTGCCTGGATGCGTGCACCGCTCGCGTTGAAGCGTTGAACCTTGTAGCGGAGTCCTCCCGCAAGGAAGGAAGCTCCCAACACAAGAAGAATGTTGCCGATGATGGATCCTGTGAGAGAGGCTTTGACGACTTCGTGCAAACCTTCGCGCAGCGCCGTCAGCGCGATGATGAGCTCGGCAGCATTGCCGAATGTCGCGTTGAGGAATCCACCGATGGCTTCCCCGGTTCTCTCTGCCACATGCTCTGTCGCCTTGCCCATGATGCCCGCCAGGGGAATGATCGCGACGCACGAGGCGAGGAAGATGAACGTGTGCGATTCGGCCGAGAGGTATTCAAGTGCAACGGTGACCGGTACGAAGACCAACAGCCAATTCAGTGAGGGTTTCAGGAACGATGACACAGAGTCTCGTCAGCGTGGTTGATGATTCCGGTGGTGTTGTTCTTAGTATTTTCCGTACAGCGGTCCGAAGTTTTTGGACGCCCGGAAATCCGCGCCCTCAAGATCGCGAGCGCCAAACGCTGTCCAGGCGCTCGGACGGAAGATCTTCTCCTCGGGCACATTGTGCATGTAGACGGGGATGCGCAGCATCGAGGCTAAGGTGATCAACTCGCTTCCGACGTGCCCGTAGCTCATAACGCAATGATTTGCTCCCCAATTGTTCATCACTGTGTACACGTCGCGGAAAGGACCGTGTTCCTGGAGCCGCGGAGCAAACCATGACGTGGGCCAGGTCGGGTTAGTTCGCTCCTCCAGCGTGCGGTCAACCCTCTCCGGCAAGTCCACCGTGTAGCCTTCCGCAATCTGCATCGTTGGACCAAGTCCCTTTACCAGATTGACCCTGAACATCGTTGTCGGCATGCCGCCGCGTGTCAAGAAGCCGGAAGAGTAGCCGCCGCCTCTGAAGTACTCGAGCAACGCAGGATACCACGTTGTGGCCTCAAGGCACCTCTTGACTTCCTGCGGAGTGATTTCCCAGAAAGGCTTCATCCCGGGCTTGCCGTGGATGGTCTGCTGACCCGTTCCATCCAGCGCTGCGGCCCCGGAATTGATCAAGTGCAAAATGCCGTTGGCAGCCTGGCCGCTCAATTTGTGTCCGGTTACCCGCCTGACCGCCTCGGGACTCCAGAATGTCCGCACGTCGGCGAAGATCTGTGCGGTGTCGGTAAGGAGATGGCCAAACAGCATGCACATACCGTTGAGTGCGTCATTCTCCGTTGCAACGATAATCGGCTCCCGGATTCCATTCCAATCGAACGATGAGTTCAGAATAGCTTCAAAGAAATCACCATTGGGATGGTGGTCCGTCCATTGTCGCTGTCCCTGAAATCCTCCCGCAATGGCGTTGTGCCCAAGAGCTTCTTCACCGAACCCGAGCGTCGCGAGCTGCGGATTACCTACCATCAAGTCGCGGGCAATAAGTGCCATCTTCACGACGGTCTCCCAATCCTTGTCTTTCTCGGCGCGGCTTTTCTGGATCTTGGGCGGATTGCAATCTTTCCCTTCTTTGCAGTTCGATTTTACCCACTTCATCGCCTTCTGGAACTCTCCTTTGTCGTAAATCTCCTCTTCAATCCTTCTCGCGAACTCGCTCATGTCCACAGTCTCAACGCGCATTCCAAGATAGCTTTCGAAGAGAGAGTGATCGACGATGGAGCCGGCTATTCCCATCGAAACACCTCCCATGGCGAGATACGATTTGTCCCGCATTGCCGCGACGGCCAGGCCCGCTCTTGCAAATTGGAGGATCTTCCATTGTACGTCCTCCGGAATTCGGCTGTCTCCGGCATCCTGCACATCGCGTCCATAGATGCCGAATGCCGGCAAGCCCTTTTGGTTGTGGGCGGCGAGCGTTGCTGCCAGATAAACCGCGCCTGGACGCTCCGTCCCGTTGAAACCCCAGATTGCCTTAGGGGTGAGCGGATTCATATCCATTGTCTCTGCGCCGTAACACCACGAGGGGGTGACGGTCAGCGACACGCCGACGCCTGCGAGGGCGAACTTCTCTGCGGTTTGCGCGGCTTCAGCTACTCCTCCGATGCATTTTTCAGAGACAACGCATTCGACGGGTACGCCGTTTGCGTGGCGAAGATTGTCGGTGAGAAACTTGGCCACTGATTTTGCCATTGACATGGTGACGTTTTCGAGAGACTCGCGCACGCCTTTGCGACGTCCATCGATCGCCGGGCGTATGCCAATCTTCGGCATCTGGCCAATAAGACGATTCTCAAAAGGGCTCTTCTTTGACATGGCTATATCTCCTCAGGGGTCTGGCTTCGGTGGGATTTGCAACGACAGCACATTCTCATTGCTCTGGCTGTCCGCATCAGTTCAAAATCTTCAAGCAGTGGCTAAGGTTAGCAGAATATGGTTTGAATGTCAAGGTGGGAGAATGATGAGTGGGGAACGGGTTGGATGACTCTGTAATGGAATTGGAGGAATCACCTGGTTGGGTCGAGAGTGAAGCTCCCTGCCGACTTCAGGCGAGAAGTGATTCGAAGGTGCAGATGAAATCACCGTCGCCTCCAAGGTGACGGTCATCTACGGGGATTCCAAGGAATGATGTGGCGCGACCACAAGCGTGCTGGTTATTCCTCCACGAACTCAAGATACTCCCTGCGATTCACTTCTTCCTCTTTTGCGGTAGCCTGTCGATGATCGATTGCGCCCCTTTCGTCAAGGAAGCGTATCCCTCCTCGGTCACAAAGCGCTTGTCCCGAGGCTTGTTCTTCTTCCGGTTTTCAACCGTCTTATCGTATTCTCTCTTCACCTTCTCCTGGAACTTCTCGAGTTCCTTGCCACAGTTGACCGAGTCCCCTCGCGCAAGGTGCTTCTTGGCGTTCTCCAAACCATTGTCCAGTTCCTTGACGAAATGATCGTCTCCAACCCATTTCTTTTCATATGCCTCGTGTTTCATTGCAATCAAGTCATCGATTGTCAGCTCCGACGGCAGTTGGCTGACCAAATACTCCGTGTTGAAACGCAGCAGGGCGTAGGCTTCGCTCGTCAAGGTGGATGAGCTGTCCACATCAACGTTGCGCAGAACCTGTTTCAGAGCTGATCGTGCTGCGCTTGCATTGTTCTGCTGAAGCGCTGCTCTTGCTGAGTTGAAATAGCCAAGATACTTGTCTGCCGTCGGTTGATCCTTGATCCATCCCAGCGAGCGGGATTGGGTCGTGAAGCTCGAGAGCGTGTCAAGAAAATCGATCGGGATATAGGGAGAGAGCAGTTTGACTGGCCCGACCGTGGATCCAACAAACGAATTGTTCAACAGATCAGCAACGAATTGATCAGCGATGGTTGGATCCACCGTTAGCGGAGTCGCTCGAAGTGAGGGACGTGATCCTTGCGCATAGAACCGGATAATTCCAGGAATGTTCTTACTCGCAACGCGGAATTCCGTTTTGTCCCCTGGCCTAACTGCGCTTGACCTAGCTACCAACGAAGAAGCCCAATAGGCCACCGGCCTGGTCATCATGTATCCCCGGTAATCCCATTTCGCGGGTGCAATTTGGCTGTAGTCCGCACTCAAGCCAACGAGCGCAATTTTTGCGAAAGATTGACGGCTTGATGCTGCGTTCTTGAAGACATAATGATATTTCAACGAATCTAATTCCTCAATCACTTTGCAGGAAGGATTGACACGCAACAGATTAGCCGGCAAGTACTCATTTCTTGGTATTTGCCTTGTGTCCGGCCATAAACCGTACTGCGAGCCGTTCCAGCTGTACGTTACATACGGCATTGTTGAAAACTGTTTATCAGGGAACCACTCAAGAAAGTCCTCTTCGTCCGGCCAGAAACCGCGGACTAACATTGCGGACGAAGTATCAATCGAGATTAGATCAAACATGCTCTCTGACGCGTGAATTGTTGTGTTCCCATTCTCGGGGTTAGTTTGATTAATAACGGTACCTGTGGTTCCATTCCAACTGATGATCCAGAGATGACGAACCGAAAACAATTGCATACCCGGAGTCCATTCGACCAGTATATCTACCTTCCCGTCTTGATTGATGTCTTTGATCGCAAATGTGCCTCCCCAATAACCTTTCATGACGGAGTCGGAATGCCAAACGATCTGGCCATTTTTATACAGCCCCATAATGCCATGTTGGTCGTCGAACGATTCGGTTTTGTCCGCTCCAAAGAGGATGTATCCTTTCAAAGTACCGTATGGATCACTCAACTCGCCGTTGTCGCTTGTGCTTCCGTTGCGGGCGATCACGGAGTCCAGTACTTGAAACCCTAGGGTGTACTCACTACCAAATTGATTCTTTACTGCTGACGTCAACTGTGCCTCTATTGCACCTGTAGGATCGTCAGGGTCAACTACCTGGGAGTAGAGAGGTGAAACAAGAAGAACAGATAGAAGAGCGACAAACCTCATTGTTTGACTTGCACAATTCTTCATAACGCACCTTGTTTCTTTTGAGGATAGAACTTTCTCGCGTGGTCAAGAACGCTCACTCCATACCCAGGATCATTATTATAGTTCTTGAAAGAATCCATCCACGTTTGTTCCCACCCTTTGGGCCAGTTAGCCTCGGGAACGACCCCGTTGCCCCTGGCAAATTGTAGCTGAAGGTTTTTCTCTGTGAACGATCGATATAACGGCATTT
>JBBTCR010000241.1:0-1420 GCA_038043105.1 Bacteroidota bacterium | reverse complement strand
CGCGCTTCCCCTTCTGACGCACGATGTACCGAGCGATCAGGTCGATCAGCCCGACCCGCGATCGCATCGCGTCCCTGAAGAACGAACTAAACCTCTTGAGCTCGTCCTCGATCGGTTCCTTGATGGTCTCGAGCGAGGCAGATTTGTTCCTCGTCAGGCTCACGTTTCGGTCCCCTCTGGTGCCGGCGACTCAGGAACGGGCTCCTCTTTCTTCTTTTGGACGAACTTCGAGATGTAGATGCTGATCTCGTACAGCACGATCATCGGCGATGCCAGGAGAATCTGTGTCACAATGTCGGGTGTCGGGGTCACCACGGCGGCAATAATCAGGATGGCGATGTACGCGTGGCGCCGGTAGTGTCGCATGAAGGATGGCGTGAGGATGCCCATTTTTGACAAGAAATAGGAAACCATGGGTAACTCGAACACCAAGCCTGAGCCGAGGATCATCGCCAGCACGAAGCTGACGTATCGATCGATTGAGACATTGAGAGCGATGTTGTCCGTGCCGAAGTGCGCGAAGAAAGTCAGCGCCGTGGGCAACAGCACGAAGTATCCAAAGGCAACTCCTGCGAAGAAACAGAGAGAGGTCAACGCAACGATTGCGGAGACGTAGTGGCGCTCGTTCGGAAGGAGTCCGGGTGCAACGAACTTCCACAGCCAGAAGAGCGTGTTGGGCATGCTCAGGATAAGCCCGCAGATAAGCACTGCCTGCATATAGAGCAGAACGATACCGTAGGGAGCAAGAACCTGTGGCTTGAGTTCAACAGTAAGTAAGGGTGCGAGAAGGATCTTCTGGATGATGAAATCAACAAAGATCCCACAGATTGCCATCGCGACGACGAGACCGATCGCCGACCTGACGAGATGCCACCGCAACTCTTCAAGGTGATCGAGAAACGACATCTCTTTTTGATCGTCCGGACCAGGCGACGGCTTGTTGCGTCTAAGGAAGTTGAGTAAAAGCTGGCGAAACACGAGGGTTCTCTACGCTCCTAGTGTCGAGTCACACAGTTTGCTTTACAGTGATATCGATCCAAATCGGCTGTTTTCCATTCGCTTTGGGCACGTTTCGCCGACGGACGTTTTTAATGAACTTGTGAGTCGAGACACTAGTTTTCGACGAGCTCTCGGTAAAGGGGGAATGACGAACCGAATTGGTGCGCCTCACTGCGCACGCGCTCGTACTCTGCTTCGTTCCCGACGTTGGAAATGATCCGGTCGATGAGGCCCGCCACAATCTCCATTTCGCGTTCCTTCATTCCGCGCGTTGTCAATGCAGGCGTCCCAATACGAATGCCGCTCGTGATCAAAGGAGACTTGTCATCGAACGGTACCGCATTTTTATTGACGGTGACGCCTGCTCGGTCCAGCGCTTCCTGAGCATCTTTGCCCGTGAGGTCCTTGTTACGCAGGTCAA
>JBBTCR010000240.1:0-1363 GCA_038043105.1 Bacteroidota bacterium | reverse complement strand
CCCGAAGAACTAAGATGGCAGTCGGGGTGGCACCACTTTTCAACTGGATTCCTAGTAAGAGTATCTGCGTAACATCACCTGGTAGATACGTCTCGTCAGCTCTCTCGCCTTCTGCCAAGCGTCGATCTCCTCAAAACTCCGAAAGGTGCTCATTTGCCTTCCTCAACTGGTTTCCAACTTTGAACTTTAGACTTTGAACTTGGAACTATTTGCCAAGCGATATCAGGTTTACAAACAACCTATACGCCCCCGCTACGCCGGCAGGTAATTGTCTGAAGAATGCGTATCCTGTGTACATATAATAGCCTTTGCCGTACTGCGCGACGAGCAAGCCTCCCTCCTTCGACTGTTCGCCTGGATCGTTGCTCGCAAGCACGGTTGTGTACCGTGGATCCCACTTGTCGGCAAAATACAGGCCGCGCTCCTGGACCCATCCCTCAAAGTCTTGGGGCGTGATCTTGTTCGGACGGTTGAGCAAGGGATGATTCGGCGAGATAAATCTGACCGGTGCCTCTTCTACTGAAACGCGATCATTGGAAACGCTGAACGGATACGGTCCGAGGTTCTCCGATTCCAACCGCTGGCGTGTGACATACTGAACGATGCACGTCCCACCCTTCTCCACAAACTCCATCAGTTTCTTCTGATTCGTCTTCAATTGAGGTCGAGTGTTGTAGGCGCGAACGCCGGCAATAATCACACCGTAGCTGGAAAGACTGCCGTTGGCGAGATCCTCGTCGGAAAGAACCGTCACGTTATAACCGAGCTGTCGCAGGGCTATCGGAATTTCGTCTCCCGAGCCCATAATGTATGCGATGGCCTTCTTGCTTCCATTCACGTCAATTCGCAGGAGCTTCCCTTCCGCTTGCGGAAACACCGTCTGAGGTGGAATATGCGAATAGCGAACCGTGGTCATACCGTGCGTCACTGTTTTGCTGCCAACCGTCGCCTCGACCGTGAACGCGCCTGCGAGTGCGCTTCTGGTCGGTCGTACCGAAAAGCTTGCTGCAAGCTCTTCGTTCTTGTTCGCGAAAACGAATGGGATCGTCTCAGGCTTCACCTGCCACCCTTCCGGGACCTTCAAGGAGAGCGACCCTGAAATGTTCGAGCCACCGCTTCGCACGTTGACCAGAATGGTTTTCTCTTCTTGTTTCGTAAACACGTGGACTTTCTCGGTCAAGTTCAACGTCACCGGTGGCAGTACCTCGAAGGGCCGGTACTGCTCTCCCTCGACGGGATCAACTGATCGAAACCGAACCGGCGCTTCAACTTCAATGCGTCCATCCGCTGATGCGAGCGCTACCTTGACCGTCAACGCAGGTGGATTCTCCGGCCTACCGATCAGGTCTCGGCTCGCGACCCC
>JBBTCR010000239.1:0-1174 GCA_038043105.1 Bacteroidota bacterium | reverse complement strand
CTGTGTGGGAAGAACGTAGTGATGGGACTTGATCTGGCTCGTCAGGCATGACACGATGGAGTCTCGCAGGCCCGCGCGGTCCCGGAGCAGAGGATCGACGGACTCGCCCGATTCCATGGCTGCAACGAGTGTCTTCCAACGGGCATGGAGGAAGTCGCGACATCGCTCAACGAAAGAAGTGGTTTGGTCGGTCATTTTCAGTAGTTCGTCCAGAGTATTTCCTGGCGTTCCTTTTTGATGGACATGGCCTTCTTGGGTTTCTCTCTGTGAACCTGCCAGTTTTTGTAAAGGTCACACGTCAGATCACATTCGTAACCCGAGAGAGCCACTCTACCTTTTACTTGGTGGAGCAACCGGCTCAACTGCACGTGCTCTTGATCGGTCATCTCGAAAGAATAGGCCTTGGCGTCTCCGCGAGATTCGTGCGGATAAGGCGGATCACAGTAAAAGAGTGTTTCGGGACTGTCGTATCGCTTGATGACATTCACGGCCGTATCATGCTCGATTTGAACCCGCAGCAGGCGGGCAGCAATGAACTCCAGCCCTTCTACGCTGCCTAACCAGCGAGAAACCGCGCCTGCCATACCCGCACGGCTGGTATTGAGACAATTGGCCCATCTGCCAATAGATGCAGTCTGAGCCAGCCCCGTTCTGACCTGACGCGCGCGGATGAAGAACCGGCGGGCCCGCTCCAAGTCCGACAGATGCGCTCCGTTGCCGTTGGTCTCGATGGCTTTGAGAAATTCTTGCCTGGAGAAGGGCGTCATTCCGATCTGGTACAGCAGATCCTCCTTCTGGTCTCTGAGCACTCGGAAGAAATTGACCACCTCTGCGTCCATATCGTTGTAAGTTTCTACAGGAGACGGCGGCCTGTTGAACAGAACCGCGCCTGATCCGCCGAAGGGCTCACAATAGTGATGGCATTCCGGAAGAAGGGGCAATAACCAATCCAAGTGGCTGTATTTGCCGCCGTACCACCCGAACGCGATGAGCTTGCGTGACGGCTTGTCGCCTGGCGCGCCGTCAAACAGAGCACCTTGGCGCGTCCGTGCCATACCATCCCGCCTGACCCGTTCTGTCTTCATATATTCTTTCCTTGCCTTTTGCCCGCCGGTGAGCCTATTTTCGATACCTTTTCATATCTCTATCCATGTCGCGTCTTTGGTCGCGTTTG
>JBBTCR010000238.1:0-1850 GCA_038043105.1 Bacteroidota bacterium | reverse complement strand
TGAAGAAACCAAGCGCGGGATAGTCAAACGACCGTGGCTTCTGCAATTCATATCTTCAACGCATCGACAATTGCAGATGAGCAGCTCCAGGAGCTTTCACGGAACACTGCCATGGTTTTTGGATTACGGACATACGTGACTCCGGCACCTCTCAACCTTGATCTTGCATTCGATCCCTCCCGACACCAATACAATTCAACAGCACTCCTCGTCCAACTCGTGGACTCCTACGCAGACTCGGAGGAAAAGAAGATTGCGGTCGTAGACGTGGACCTCTATGTTCCGGTGCTGACGTTCGTCTACGGCGAAGCCCAACTGGCAGGGATCGCGGCCGTCGTGTCCACCCATCGGCTCTCGAATCAGTTCTATGGTTTGCCGCGGGACGAGGCCCTTACGCTACATCGGCTCGAGAAAGAGGTGATCCATGAGCTCGGTCATACGTTCGGTCTTTTTCATTGCCGTCAGTTCGAGTGCGTCATGCGCTCATCAACGTACGTGGAAGAGATCGACCTCAAGCGGAGTTCGCTCTGCGGAAACTGTGCGGCGAGGTTGAGCGAAATCCGTTGAAATATTCAACAGCGGCATTAGCGGAATCAGGAAAGACCAGATACCGCCTTCTCATTTCTGGTAATCCAGTGCTGCCGCATATCTCTTTTCTGCTTTCCTGATTCGAACAAGCTAGCTCATCAAATTGGCACATAAGTTGTCAAGGAATTTGCAATGAAGAGTGCCATAAAAGCCATTCTGCACAAGAGTTCCTACCTCAGAATCGTAAAGGTCAACTCACTATGATCCGTGGTACAGTCCTTATTGAGGAAGAGATCTGCAAGGGATGTGAGCTTTGCATCATTGCCTGTCCACAAGAGAGCCTGGGGCTCTCGGATGAGATCAATCTCAAAGGTTACCGTTTTGCGGTCTTGGTCCAGGACAACTGCACGGGGTGTGTCAACTGTGCGCTGGTTTGCCCTGACGCCGCGATCACTGTGTATCGTGACAAAAAGCCGGCGAAGGCTGCCACTCCGCAGGTTCAAGTTGCATTGTAGCTTTTCCGGCGTTCCATTCTACAGTTTCGAAGCTCAGAAAGTCATAGAACATTATGGAAGAAAAATCCGAAGTCCGATTGATGAAGGGAAACGAAGCGCTTGCCGAGGCTGCATTCAGGGCTGGAATGCAAGGATACTTCGGTTACCCCATCACACCGCAATCGGAGATCATCGAGTACTTGATGGCTGAACAGCCGAATCACCCCAATTGCATCATCTTGCAGGCGGAAAGTGAGCTTGCAGCCATCAATATGATCTATGGTGCCTCCGGAGCTGGGGCCCGAGTGATGATCTCCTCATCCGGTCCCGGTATCAGTCTGATGCAAGAAGGGATCTCCTACATGTCTTCCGCCCAGCTCCCATGCGTCGTTGTCAATGTCCAACGCGGTGGGCCGGGATTGGGCACCATTCAGCCGTCGCAAGGGGATTATTTCCAGGCCACAAAAGGGGGCGGACACGGGGACTATCATTTGATCGTCCTTGCCCCTGCATCGGTGCAGGAGATGGCTGACTTCGTGTTCGATGCATTTCGACTGTCGGAGAAATACCGAAATCCAGCGATGATTTTGACAGATGGGGCCCTCGGACAGATGATGGAAAAACTGATGCTGCCGCCTGCGGGATCGCTTCCGTATCCAGAGAAACCGTGGGCGACGACCGGCAAGACAAGGGATCGAGAGCGAAATATCATCACCTCTCTCTTCATCGAGCCGGAAAGTATGGAAGAAGTCAACAAGATCCTTCAGGAAAAATACCGGCACATTGAGAAGAACGAAGTTCGTTTCGAGTCAATCGCTGTTGAGGATG
>JBBTCR010000237.1:0-5644 GCA_038043105.1 Bacteroidota bacterium | reverse complement strand
AAGCGGGATGACTCTACCAACTGAGTTACTCCCACATCGAAATTGAAAATTGCCAATTTTCAATTTCCTCTGTGGGCAGGGAAGGATTCGAACCTCCGAAGGCCTGAGCCGTCAGATTTACAGTCTGATGCGTTTAACCGCTTCGCTACCTGCCCAAGCACTCGCGGCTGAGCTGGCGATCGGACTTGAACCGATGACCTGCTGATTACAAGTCAGCTGCTCTACCAGCTGAGCTACGCCAGCAATGAAAAATTCCCCTTGCTGCGGATTTCTTGCCAACGCTTCTATCTCACACCATTTCCGCAGTTTATGTACGATCACTTGTGGGGGTTTTTGAAGTGTGCGCGGGACTGTAGCCTTTTAATTTAAGAAAAATTCCCAAATAGTCAACGCCTTTTCTCTCAAAAACTCGTTTTACCGCCGAGTGGAATCCCTTGGAAGTAATACCGGGTCTTGATTGGACTTCAGAATCCGCTCCTGAAGGCTAAGGGCTGGCAAGTAAGCTGGCTGAACAAAAAGTGCCTTTTCCACACTTGAAATGGCGGCGGAAAGGTTGCCCTGGCCCTGGAGATATGTAGCTGTCAGGGTGAGCATTCGGGCATACAGACCCCTGATCCCATGCGTTAGGCGATCCTCATATGTCGTCGATCTAAAATGGATTTTGGCCTCCTTTGGCGGGGTTTGACCGGCTTTTGAGGTCAGAAGAAATTGAAGGCCGACTGGGACTCTTTCGTAAGATGCGCCAAATTCAGGCTCAATCTCCGGTCCAACGTAGACCGGCCCCCTCTGGCGAGCCTTCTCGATGAAATCGTTGATCATCTCAACATAGCGCGATTCGATAACCGCGGGATCATAGGGCAGATTGTGCTCGAATTTGTGAAGTTCCACTAGGAATTCGCCAACCTTCGGCCTGGATTGTTCCATAAGCCATGGATATCTCTTCTGCAAATGAATGAAATACCACGATCGACGCAGAAGTTCCTTGTCGATTATCGCAACATCCAGCCTCTGATTCCGCACGACCTGAAAATAGAGCGACGGCGCCACGAAGTAGTCCCATTGATAAGTAAGAACAAAGGCATTAGGCTCGAGATTCGCGAAGATGTTCTGCGTGTAGTCTTGCACAAGGTAGTTCTCTGATTCATCGACCGCTCTTCTGTTCTCCCAAAACTGAACTAGCGGGAAAATCAGCAGGATGAGAACGACGATCAACGACTGTACTCTTCTTCGTCCGCCGCCGGCGAAAGAATACATTGCCTGTAGTCCAAAGACAACAAAGACGGCAGAGACGATGTACGACAACAAGAAGTACGAATCTATATCATGGATGTCATAGTTGATCGAGTAGAGTAAACACGTCACGAACGCAATGATGTGAAACCAGAAGACGATCCTGCTCCGTCGAAACACCGTCCACAAGCCGAACAATAACACAAGAATCACGATCCAATGGAACTCCGATGGGAAATGATGGATGAAATAGCTGAACTGCTTTTGCGCGCTCTCGAAGCTGGAGAAAATCCAGCTGCGGTACTGCTTGCCCGACACATGCCACACCAGCCGCTCGAGCTCTGCCGGATGGCCCCAGTCAACAGGTGGGTGAGCATTGGAACGAATTGGTAGGTACAAGTACGCAGATGTTCCCAAGATGAAAAAGGGGACAAGCTTTGCAACGCGCAACAGCGAACCCTTGCCGATGCCAAACGACTTGAAGTACAAATAGCCAAGCGCGGGGATAATGAGAATCGTCGTAAGATGATTTGTGAAGCTCATTCCCAAAATGAACGATGAGAGAACGAGATGTTTGGAGATCCCCACTTCACTGGCCATCTCTTCCTGCATTCCCTTCAGAAATGCCAACATCGTAAGCAGCATCAAGGCCAGATGAAGACCATACACCTCTATAGCTACTGATTGTGCCCAGACTGTCCTTGAGAAGCCGAAGACGAGCGAACCGATTGCCGCACAAGCAAGGTGACCCTTTCTGTCCGCGGTCGGATGCAATCGTTTGTTGGCATCACCGGTATTAGAAAACTGCCTCAAGGTCAACGCTACTTTGAAGAACAATCCGACGGAGAAAGCCGTGACGATCGCGCCAAAGATATTGAGCTTGAGAATCTCTTCTCCCCCAAATGGCGTCATAACCGCACACCGGCTAAGGAGAGTGAAGAGCGGATAACCTGTCGGATGAGCGATACCGAGCACCGTTGCGACCGTTGCCAGCTCGCCGCTATCGATGAATGAAACGGTGGGGCACATTGTCGTTAAGTACACACCCAGCGCAACGAGTGAAAGCGCTACGGCAAAGATATTCTCGTTCAAGACTATGTCGATACGTCCGTGCTTCATTCGTGATGCAACGATTGGATGCGGGAAAACAGAGCGCGGTTTTCTCTCCGCCTCTTTTGCACTGAACGCAGAAACGATTGCAGCGATCGTTTACCCATGGCCGCTGCCAGCGCCCGCATCCGCGCTTTTTCCTTTGGAAGGACAAAGCTGGTACCCTCGGAGTTCAAGCGCACGAAGGTTTCCAGCAGACGAAGGTATTCCAGATTAGTACTGAGCCTTCCCCCCTCTCCTTTCTTCACAATGTTCTGGCGTATGATCTCATCGACGATCTCAAACGAATTTGTTGTGGCAAGTTCCCTGCGCGTTCCGCCATATCGCAGCTGCAGGGCCTGCAGCAAAAATTCTAGATCCACGAGACCCCCACTCCCCACTTTCAAGTTCATCCCCTCCTCTCCTTTCGACCGTTCCTTTTCCATCCTTCTCCGCATTGATCGGAGCTCTTTCGTCCATCCCGCCGGCAGCGGTGAGTGATATGCGTGCGCTGAAAGCTGTCGCATCACTTCGGTGCCGAAGTCTGTCTCGCCCGCTATCAGCCTTGCCTTGACCAATGATTGGCGCTCCCAGAGTGAAGCCCGATCACGCAAGTAGGTCTTGTAGTACTCGAACTCCGTTGCGAGCGGTGAGCTTTTTCCTTCGGGACGCAACCGAAAATCGACATGAGACACCAAGTTCAACGAAACTGCAAGTTTTCGCGCGAACGATTGCGCCAACCTCTGAGTGCTTGCCCGTTCATCTCCTTGATAGACGAAAATGAGATCGAGGTCCGAGCCGATCGTTATCTCTTCCCCTCCATATTTGCCAAGAGCGATCAGAGCGGTCTTCAGACGAGAGTTCTTGTCATCCAGATCATGTTGGGTCCGCATGAATACGTCAGTAACGATTTCATCCGCAAGCAGACTCAGTTCGCGCGTACATTGCCGGATAGAAACATTGCCGACGATCAGTCGTAAGCCGGATTTGAACTCATTGTAGAGACGGTAGCGAACGAGATCACTCTGCTTCAAAAACTCCCAGCTCCGATCCGCAGCGAGCATTTCTTCAGGTCGGCCGACCAGACTCTCAAAGAGGAGAGGCTCCTGAGCCAGGAGCCGGGCAAATCGAGAACTCCGTGCGCAGACCAACACCAGCAAGTCAAGCAATCTCTCACTCGTAATAGCTTGCTGAAGAGTTCGCTTGATCGGTTGTGCCGACGCGAGGAGAACAAAATTGCTCAAGCACCAATCGGGTGCTCCATGCTTCCGCATCGAAGCAAGAAGCGAGTGCATACGGCCAGGCACTGCAAGCTCGGGAAGTTCCTTCACAATGTCGCTGAGCTGCTGAGCAGAAGTCAAACGATCGCTGAATCCAAACTTCTTCAGCCGGATGGGAGAGACTTCGCCCTGCATGCCCGTCGCCTCAATTGCTCGCCGGGTTTGTTCTCTTCCTCCCTTTGCGCTGAAGACAGACCGAAAGATCGTCTGAATATCCACCCGATAACGACCGAGGCCTCGTTCAAAGTGCGAAATGGAACGAAATCCCAGCTGCCGCGCGAGCACCTGCTTTTCTTCTCGAGAAGTTGGAAGCGAATGCTTCTGGAGTCCATGCAAAAGTTGAAGTCGATCCTCAATTGTCCGGAGGAATACATACGCAGCCCGAAGCTTCTCACTCTCCTCTTTCTTCAACAGCAGAGCCTCTGACAAGCGATCGACGCTCCGCAGTGTGTTTCGCTCCCTCAATTGGACGTTGTGACCCGCATTCAAGAGTTGCAGCGCTTGCAGAATGAACTCAATATCGCGAATCCCTCCGCTACCAAGCTTGATGTTCAAGTCGGTTTCAATTCTCGCCTCGATCTTCCCTTTGATCTTCGCGATTTCCTCGAGAGGGCTTCCGAGAAGAGTCTTCGGGTAAACGAACGGCTCAATATCCTTGAGCCATCGTTCGCCAACAACCCTGTTGCCAGCAGCGATGCGAGCCTTCAGGAGCATTTGGCGCTCCCAGAGTTCCCCGCGCGTTTCGTAGTAGCTTACGTACGCCGAGCGTGACATGGCGAGCGGTCCAGACTGACCTCCCGGCCTCAAGCGCATATCGACGCGATAGAGGTGCCCTTCAGCCGTGTGCTCCGACAGCCGGCGAATGACGAATTCCGCCAGCCGCAAATAGTACTCATGCAGGGTTGATATACGACTCGCGGGAGAGCTCAGCGGTCTGTCCTCGTCGTACACGAACATCAAATCAATATCCGAGCTGAAGTTCAGCTCCTCTCCCCCAAGTTTGCCAAGCCCAACGATTGCGAGGGTGTTCTCCGGTTCGAGTGAGATCGTTTCGGCAAGATGCCTGCGACCGAGCTGAAAAACGCATTCGATGATTACATCGGCAAGCGAGGACAATTCCGCAGAGGTGGTTGGGACATCTGCCTTCCTCAGGATTTGGCGCGCGCCGATGCGGAGTAGTTCACGCCGCTGAAAGCGTTTCAGCGAATCGAGTTTCTTTTCCAATCTCTGGAAAAGCCTCATTGTTTCAGACGCCTCGCCCGCGTATTCCTCCGCGGATTTGACGACTTTCAAAACGTTCGTCGATGTGAGCCAGTGGAAAAGCTCCGGATTGCGGACAAGGATGTCAGCGAGGAATTGGGATTGTGAGAAGATCTCCAGTGCGATTTGCTGGAGCGACCGGTGCTCCTGGAAATCCCGCAGCAGGGACGATGAGAACCCGGTTGAGAGAAAGCGATGGAAATTCGTGAGCGCGCGCTTTGGATGAGGCGTTGCGCGCACATCACCCTTGAGGGTCTTTAGTACAAGCGGAGGAGAGAGTCCAGCATCCGCGGCCATTGAACCGATAGCTTCGTAGAGCCCTTCTTCCGTCACCGGGATGCTCGTATGTTCTTGCTCCATCACCATGCGCAACACGATGATACTGAAAAAGTGCTTCAGATTCTAAGCCGACTCCGTCTCGTTTTGTCACGACTGTACTTGCGGATAGGGTTCACGAGTCTGCCACTTCGCCGGAGATCATGGGACATTTTCATTCGATAACGTCCTGATAGCAATCGCAGAAATTCCTTCCACACCGGTTGATTGATCACAAAGAGCGCAGATGATATGTCGCTCCTGACGGAGCTCATCAACTCTTTTTTGGGGCAAAGCTATAAACCTCTCGTCCCTAACGGGACTCTAAAGAGCAATATGAAATCAGCTCGATCTGACAGCTCCGTAGGAGCGGAATGTTTATGGATTCTCCAAACCAAGATCGATCGAGCCCCAGCGGGGCGGTATGTCATCCCGTCAAGGAATCTGAACCGTTTTGATAAGATGGAAAA
>JBBTCR010000236.1:0-1870 GCA_038043105.1 Bacteroidota bacterium | reverse complement strand
GTGCTCGACCTCTCCCCAACTGGTTGCAAGATGCGCAGCGATGTCGCGTTGAACACGGGGACCTATCTCGCGCTACAGATTGCCCTGGCCCAGGGGCGAACCCCTCTGACAGTAGAAGTATCGGTGGTTCGTTGGTCCAAGGACGGCCATGTTGGAGTAGAATTTATTCGGTACAGCCAAGGCGACCGCGAACGAGTCACAGATCTTGTCGGGATCATGCCACCGGCTGAAATGCCAGCCCAGCCTGACTACGCAACATCGACGTTAACCGCCATCAGCGCGTAATATTTTCGATTACAAAGATCCTGCCCATAACGAAACAGACCGACCCCGCAATGAAATGGACAAACGATCTCCGGCTGCAAGATCTACATGTCAGGAATGTTTCTATCTCCAAAGGTGGGTCTGAGCACTGACAGAACGGTCGGTAAGGGCTCTCTCCACCCTCTCGACAATCACTCCTCTGAGGCTTGGTCAAGGATCTGACGGTATTGCTCCTTCTCAATTCCTATCTCCTTACCTATCTCTTCAAAACGCTGCCGAATCTGTTCCTCATCCAGCGACATCGCAGTTAGAAGATGCCGGTAATTTTCGATCGCTGTTCGAAGATTCGGATGGGCGTGCCCGCCTCTATGGGTGAAACTTAGAAAAATTCCCAAATGTCTCCGCGTCAGCGGTTCTGCCTCTGCCAACCGGTTCGTGTTTTGTAACAACGCCGCGAGGTTGTTCAAGTCAATGGCCACATCGGGATGGTCTGGCCCATAGCTCTGCTCATCGATTGCCAGCGCCCGCCGTATCAACGGCTCCGCCTCCGCCAATCGGTTCGTGTTTTGCAGCAACGTTGCGAGGTTGTTCAGGCTAGTGGCCACCAAGGGATGGTCCGAACCATAGCTCTGCTCCATAATCGCCAGCGCCTGCCGCATCAGTGGCTCCGCCTCCGCCAACCGGTTCGTGTCTAGCAGCAACCCCGCGAGGTTGCCCAAGAGGATGGCCACCCTGGGATGGTCCAGCCCGTAGCTCCGCTCCGTGATCGCTAGCGCCCGCCGCATCAACGGCTCCGCCTCCAACAACCGGTTCGTGTCATGCAACAACGACGCGAGGTTGCCCAAGGCAGCAGCCACCGCGGGATGGTCCGGTTCGTAGTTCCGCTCCATAATCACTAGGGCTCGCCGCATCAGTGGCTCCGCCTCCGCCAACCGGTTCGTGTTTTTCAACAACACCGCGAGGTTGTTCAAGTCAATGGCCACCGCAGGCTGGTCTGCCCCATAGAGGTGCTCATCGATCGCCAGCCCCCGCCGCATCAGTGGCTCCGCCTCAGCCAACCGGTTCATGTCTTGCAACAACGACGCGAGGTTGCCCAAGGCAGCAGCCACCGCGGGATGGTCCAGCCCATAGCCCTGCTCCACAATCGACAGCGCCCGACGCATCAATGGTAACGCAGAGGTAAAGCGGGCATGTTGCCTCAGTGCCTTGCCAGCTATGAGAAGGAAACTCGCAACCTGTGGCGACTCACCCAATTCTTGTTCGGCCTCTCGCAGAAGACGAAGCAATTCCACTTCATCGATGGGCGCTCGTTGAATTACAGCAGCAATCTCTGCCTCGACACCCTGCTCCGACGGAGCCTTGGGATCAATGATCTGGGCAGCCTCTCTGAAATCTGTTCTGATTAGGCGTGCAACGTTTTCTAAATAGAAACCGGGGAGTTCGGGGTCGGTCAAACTATGGGTGAGCACAGGAAGAGGCTCTCCAAAACTGAACCGGGTGATGTACGGAATCTTTGTAAGCTCAAGAATCTGCGAAGGAGAATATTGCCGAGGGAGCCAATCGCCGAAAATTGGCTTCAGGTCACGAGCAAAGCGGGCTAGCCATT
>JBBTCR010000235.1:0-1780 GCA_038043105.1 Bacteroidota bacterium | reverse complement strand
GGAAAAAAACCGCGACAAGCATGCCAAGCAAGCCAATTCCCGCCCAGACGACCTGCTTTTCAAAAGCTGACGCCGCCCCGACATCGAAGGTCGCGCTGTAGACGGAAAGCAGTCCGAGCCCGACGAGCGCCACGCAAATCAAGAACGCCTTGTAGTCAAAATACTCTCTGAAATGTTCCAACATAGCTTCAGCGAACGTTATGTGTAATGACTCTCACCGTGTCTCGCTTGACAGGAGTTGGCGCCGGCTTGGGCAGGTTGCGTCGCAGTTCACCGTAGATGTATCGTTCCACCACAAGCCCTGCAAGCGGCGCTGCCTTTGCACCGCCAAATCCCGAATTTTCCAGCATCACTGCCACAGCGATTTTGGGATTGTCGAACGGCGCGAACCCAACATACCACGCGTGATCTTCGCCGTGCGGATTTTCAGCAGTGCCGGTCTTTCCACCAGAGATAATGCCCGGGATGCGAGCCAGACCGCCGGTTCCACCCGGTGCTTGAACAACCCGCTGCAATCCCTCCCGGATCAGCGCCATGATATCGGGGGAGAGACCAACGGAGCCGGTGTCGTGAGGAACTTCTTCAACCTTGTTCGTCTGTTTGTTGCGAATGGACTGAACCGCGTGTGGTTGAAGGAGCGTTCCGCCATTGGCCAGCGCTGCAGCATAGCGCGCCATCTGCAAGGGCGATACACCAACCTCGCCCTGCCCGATCGCCAAGCTGATGAGAAATCCCTGTGTCCACTTTCCCTTCCCGTACCTCGAATCGTAATATGCTGCCGAGGGGAGTAATCCCGCCGTCTCCTCGCCGGTGTCGGTGCCTGTCATTTGGCCAAATCCAAATCGTCGGCCGTACTCCGTCCATTTGTCAAACCCAACCCTGAGGATTAACTGATAGAAGAAGACGTTGCACGATCTCTGAATAGCCTCGACAATATTCACCGAACCGTGAACATGGAGATCCTTGAAGACCCGATCGCCAAAACGGAATCCGCCGGTGCAGCGAATTCGATAGTTCTCGTCAATGATCCCCTCCTGCAACGCGGCAGCTGCTAGCACCATTTTGAATGTCGAACCGGGAGGATACCGTGTTAACGTCGCGCGGTTGAACAACGGCTTCGCCGGATCAGATTGGAGCTGCAACCACAGCTCAGCGGGTGTCACACCACTCAAGATCGAGGGGTCAAAATCCGGTTTGCTCACCTGAGCAAGGATTCCGCCGTTCGTTGGATCTATTGCAACAATCGCGCCGGTGTAGTTGTTGAGTGTCATCAAAGATTCGGCAAATGCCTGCAGACCGACATCGATACTCAGGAGAAGATCGAACCCCTCTCTTGCTGTGATGTCCCGTTTTCCATCCTCAAAGCTCCCAATAATTTGACCTTTGGCATTGACAGAGACAAACTCGTACCCCTTTTCACCACGCAAGACAGGTTCGTAGCGCGCCTCCAAGCCCGCGATGCCGACAAGGTCACCTTGACGGTAAAAATCGCTCACCTGCGCAAGCTGGGCGTCGGAAATCTCGCGTCGGTACCCAAAGAGGTGCGAAGCATGCGCGGCTGTTGGGTAGACGCGCTTCGATTCAATCTCATACGAAATGCCGCGGAGCACGGGGAGGCTTTCCTCTATCGAAGCGAGGGTTCTGAGATCGATATCCCGCTTGATGCGCGACGGAAGGAATGGAGAGTAAGTGCGAGCGCGCGCAATTCGCTCTTCAAGAGTCTGCAAATCCAGCTTCAATATCGACGACAGCAAGGCTTGATTTGCCTTGTCGAATTCAA
>JBBTCR010000234.1:0-3539 GCA_038043105.1 Bacteroidota bacterium | reverse complement strand
GGCCCGCCCGAACGACGTAGTCGGGCGGGGATCCCTTTGGGACTGGGGCTCAATCACTCTTTGAGTGTGAACAATCCATAAACATTGCGCTCCTACGGAGCAGCCAGATCAAGCTGATTTCGTATCGCCTGTTGAGTCCCGTTAGGGACGAGAGGTTTATAGCTTTTCCCCAAAAAAGAGTTGTTGAGCTCCGTTAGGAGCGACATATAATCCACGGCCTTTTTTATCAATTACCCAATCTGAAAAGAGTTTATGCAACAACTGTAAGGGTCGAGCTACCCAACATCGCGGAACACTTGAAGGGTATTCACACCCTTTGATATTTCTTCAAGTTTCGCCTGGTTTGGAATGAAAGAAACAATCCGACGTTAAGTTTCCACTCTCCTCGGTCGCATTGCCTTTAGGTAGCTGATTCCCTACCTTTTCAATAGCCGCGAAATTCCTGTGCATTTTCACTTCAGGGAGGGTGAGAGCAATGAATCGCCTATGCCTCTTTGCACCGATTCTTTGGACGTTGTGCTTCTCTCAGCAGATGTTGGGTCAAGGAGATCTGAACAAGCAGGAACTTCAACATTTGGTTGCCTTCACCAAGCTTTATGGCTACGTGAGGTACTTTCATCCGAGCGACGAGGCCGCGAAGATCAACTGGGATGAGTTTGCTATTTATGGGGTCACTCAGGTGCTGGCTGCAAAGACTCCTGGGGAGTTGAAAAAAAGACTCGTCGAACTATTTTCTCCTATCGCACCTACCGTGATAGTCTTCCAGTCTGGCGAACGGGTGGCTTTCCCACCGCAGGGCATGGTCCCAAAGGACACAGCGGGCTTGAAGGTTGTTGCATGGCAACACCTCGGAGTTGGCCTGAATGATCAGGGTATCTATTCAAGCGCCAGGACGAACCGGTTGCGCACGGTGCCAACACCGGGGGCAATGGCATTTGGCGCCATTACGCAGTCGTTGAACGCAGCGCCGCATAAAGGGAGGGAGTTCAGGTTTGGAGCGGCAGTCAAAGCCAATGTTCAAGGCGCTGGCAATCAGGGGCAGCTCTGGTTTCGAGTCGATCGGGAAGGCAACGCGATGGGGTTTTTCGATAACATGGGTGATCGCCCCATCACTCACAATGGATGGAAGCGATACGCGATCTCCGGTAGGATCGACAATGATGCAAGGCAAATCGTCTTCGGATGTTTTCTGCTTGGGGCAGGAAGGGTGTGGGTTGACGATTTTCGATTAGAGGTGAAGGAAGACGGGAAGTGGGTCGATGTGCCGATCCCCAATAGTAGTTTCGAGGCGGGGGAGACGGGAAAGCCTCCATCAAACTGGTTTCAACAAGCTCCAAACTACTCGTTCCAAGTAGTTGCTGAGACCGCTTCCGATCGTTCCAAATCCGTTCTTATCGCACGCCACCCGCCGGAGCAAATATCAACACCGCTCTTCAAGGAATCTTCCCCCTTTGGCTCATATGTGCAGAAGGGGCTCGGTTCCGATCTCTCATGTCTTGTTCCGTTAGCCTTGTATTCAGACGAGCAGGGAACGATCCCAAGAGCAGATCCAAAAAGGCTCCAGAGGTTGATCACAGACATCTCAGCCTCTCTCCCGAAAGAACTCACTGCTCGCAACCGAGCTGTTCGGTTGGGAAACGTCGCGATTGCATGGAATGTGTTTCAGCACTTCTATCCGTATTTTGACGTCGTGAAGACGGATTGGCAGAGAGTGTTGCCAGAAGTTCTACAGTTGGCCGCGGTTGACAGAACGCCAAACGATTTTCTCAGGACCCTTCAGAAGCTCGTTGCACAGTTGCACGATGGGCATGGAGGCGTTGGTCTTGTGAATGATACAACACACAGTTACACCGCTCCAATTGAATGGTCATGGATCCAGAACCAACTCGTCGTCACCAAGATCGTTGATCCCACGCTCATCGGCTTGAGGGTTGGAGACATTGTGGAACAGGTGGATGGACGGTCGCCGAGGACGGCGCTTGAGCGCGAGGAGCAATTCATTTCCGGCGCCACGCCTCAATGGAAGCGGGTTCGTTCACTGTCGGCGCTCTTAAGCGGTGCCCGGGGCACCAAGATCGCGCTGAAGATCAAAGATGCTGATAACAAAGAGCGCTCTATACAGATTCCGCGAACAATGGATATCATGGCCTATTATCAGAAGAAAAAGGCAACTCCGCTGGGCCAAGCGAAGGAGTTCGCGAAGGGCATTTACTACTTGAATTTGGATCAGATTTCGATAGCGGCGATTGACAGTCTTATGGCGAGGCTTGTAACGGCCAAGGGTATTGTGTGCGATCTACGCGGCTATCCCAACGGCAATCACATGTTCATCGCTCATCTGCTGGGCCACAGAGATACTTCTTCAAGCTGGATGAGGATCCCTAGGATCATTTACCCGGACCGGGAGAACCTCGTTGGATATCAGAACTCCGGTTGGTTCTTGCAGCCTCAGCAACCGAGACTGACTGCCAAAATTGCATTTGTCGTAGATGGAAGGTTGATCAGCTATGCAGAATCGTTTATGAGCTTCATTGAGCATTACAAACTCGCAGAAATTGTTGGTGAGCCAACCGCAGGCACGAACGGAAACGTCAACTCTCTCTCACTGCCTGGCGGCTACTGGATTTCCTGGACTGGCATGAGGGTGGTGAAACACGACGGATCTGTCCACCACGGTGTTGGCATCAAGCCGACCGTTCCAGCTGGCAGGACTATTGCTGGGGTTCGTGCCGGTAGAGACGAGTTGCTGGAAAAGGCGATAGAGATCGTGAGTCGGTAAGCAGATCCTGCGGGGTTTCTTCTAATGCTCGTCGGGTCGGCGACCCGACGTACAGAGGGCGTACTTTTTCACTCTTTGGATACCGCCAGCCGCTGACGAATCTCCGCGGCGCGTTGGAAGATCTCTTCTTTGCTGACTCCCGCTTCCGCGAAGAGCGCGAAGATGTTCTGATCTGGAGTCTCGGGCGGAATCGTATGTGAAGCGGCGAGGATGTACCCACCGCCATCGGAGGTCATACCTTCAATAAGCCGTGCTGTGGATCTCCGGACTTCTTCCGCCGTACCGTTGGGAAGCAAATCGACCGTATCAACACCTCCCATAAATGCGAGGTCCTTACCGAACTCTTTCTTCAGTTCAAGCGGATCCATTCCTGGACAGTTGCACTGGACTGGATTCAGTACATCCAGACCCATCTCGACAAGATCACCGATGATTGGTCGAAGCGATCCGCAGCAGTGGTAGGCAAGCCAGAGGCCAGCAGATTTTCCCACATCAAAAACCCGCTGAAGCTGTGGCTTGATCTGCTCCCGCCACATCGCGGGGTTCATCATCAGTGAATCCTGACCCGCCACGTCGTCGCCCGTCCAGAGCCAGTCGAGAGGATAGCGTTTGCAAGCCCTCTCTGCGAGCTCAACGGAAAAATCAGCACAGCGTTTGAGCATTTCCTGAGCAAGATCGTTATCCAGAGCCATATCAAGCAAGGCGGTGTTCATGCCGCGTAGTCGGCAGTACATCTCAAACACACAAGGCGAAACGTCAC
>JBBTCR010000233.1:0-1674 GCA_038043105.1 Bacteroidota bacterium | reverse complement strand
ATCTTTTCATCAACAAATGATTTAACTTCTGTCGCTCCCCGAGGATGGTTGCATTCGCAATCTTTCAACTCTTGAATTCCGCATTGACCACACGGGCACCTGAAGTGCGAAAAGATCTCGATCCGATCAGCAGCAGTGGTGACTGTTGACGTTCCGAGCTTTGTCTGAGTTGCTTCCAGGGGCCCAAGTTCCTTCTGCGCCGGGACTGTTAGTCGTGTGGACTGACCGGTCCGTCGCTGTAGCGAATCATATCGGGCGGCAAATTCAGGTTTCATCCAGCCAAAGTTGCTGTTGACTGCGGCAATAACCTGGTTCGGCGGTTGTCCAGATTGGAGTGAGCTTCTGATGAATTGCCGCTCTTGAATCGCGGTATTGCAAGAGCATATTTCCAGCGCTTGTTCGCCGCACGTTCCACACGAACAGATGAACTTCGACGCTACATCCGTGACCTTTGCCTCGAGCGCAGGATCATTACTCCTTGCCTCAACTAGCGGAACCGGCCGCTGCGGCTGGCGACTCCGGTTAATTGATTCAAGACCCATATAGAGGAAAAAGACGCCGCCCAGGATAACGAGCGTGACCGCCACAGCAAGCCAGTGCAACTTCGTGTGAACATGGCGTTTCTTTTTCTTCGGTGTGTTTTGATCGTGATGATGCTTCTTTGTCTCTTCCCTGTGGGGCCGGCCTAGGCCCGCTCCACACTCTGCACAAAAGCTGCTTTCCGGTGTGTTCTTATAGCCGCAAAGAGGGCAATCTGTTGAATGGTGTATGATTTTCGTTTGTCGAAGATCGGCGCCACAGTCTGCACAAAACTTCGCATCATTCCGATTCTCTCTGCCGCAATTATCGCATTTCATTCTCTATTCCTCCCAGACTATTCACCCGGCTTTTTCAATTTCTCTACTACCAAATCCTCCCCAACCGTGCCAGAGAGCACCTTTACAAGAGCATGGGTTTCATCGATGATCTGTGTTATCTGCACGTACCCCGCGAGTTCTTTTGTCGATGCCTGACCTCCACCATAACCCCCGTGAGCACCGTGTCCACCTTGCCCACTCGATGGTCGCTGCTGATGAACGTGATACAGCACGAACACATCTCCCACTTTGACACCAGCACCTTTCGAAAACGTCAAATAGATCTCCTGCGCGCGCTCGTCCACGACGCGAAGTTTGTATGAAGCGCCGCAGCCGGAGAAAAGGAAAGCGGCAACGACTGCAATCACAAAGCCTAAGCGTTTCATTGAGATTCTCCTATGGGATCAAAAGATTCTGCCCCGTATTATCCACCCTGCAAGCATCATCGCGCCCATGATCGCTGCACCAACAATGACTAAGGAGGTCGGTGTCCCCATCCCGTGCATACCACCGCTGTGATCTGACGCCTTATCCGGGACGATTCTTGTTGCTTCAATCACGATCTCTGGCTCAAGCATTTGGTCCCCCAGGGCTGTGATGTGAAACATCAATTTGTGTTCGCCGGATTGAGATGGATTAAACCGGACAGAGTAAGTCCCGCGTATCGAACTTTCTGTCACTTCTTGATCAAGATTGACATCGTGTTCCTGCTCCATTCGTTGGGATTTAGTTGAATCCATTTCGTGATGCATCACGTCCTTTCCATGCATCGCGTTTCGGTCGCTTGTATGGAGATACGCGGCATGAAAGAAGACCT
>JBBTCR010000232.1:0-1881 GCA_038043105.1 Bacteroidota bacterium | reverse complement strand
GTCTGCGCAACTTGCTTGCTCCGGGAACGGAAGGTGGGGTGACGGTTCATCCTTCCTCGAAAGAACCCGTCTCCATCTATGATGCAGCGATGAAATATAAGGAGGAAGGTGTGCCGCTGATTGTCATCGCGGGGAAGGAATATGGCGCGGGATCATCGCGAGACTGGGCCGCAAAAGGACCGCGACTTCTCGGAGTTCGTGCCGTGATTGCCGAGAGCTTTGAGAGGATTCATCGGAGCAACTTGGTGGGGATGGGTGTGCTGCCACTTCAGTTCGAAGAAGGTCAAAACACCAAGACACTCGGCCTGACCGGATTTGAAACTTACACCATCGAGGGCATTTCCAAAGGATTACGACCTCAGCAGAAGATGACAGTCAAAGCCACGGACGCCAACGGCACCGTCAAGGCCTTCACCGCCATATCGCGCATCGACACGCCGAACGAGGTTGACTACTACAAGCACGATGGAATCCTGCAATTCGTCCTTCGTTCTCTCTTGAAGTAGCAGAAAGACCTGACAGGTTTCAAAAACCTGTCAGGTCGAGATTATTCTTCGCCCGACCCTCTTGATTCCTCAATGCGTATTCGGCCGCGGGATCCTTCGAAATTTTGAAGAATTCGTGAATCTTTTTGTCTGTTCTCGCATCAGATCTGATAGGGTTTTGGCCGAAATCACCAAGAAACTCAAACAGGAGATAGCGATGCCCATCTTCGATTACAAGTGTTCCGATTGCGGGAAGACGTACGACGTCTACCACAAAGTGCGCGAGGTATCGGAGGATATCATCTGCCCACACTGCGGTTCATCAAATCACAAAAGGCTGATGTCGGTTCCGGCCATATCGTTCGCGGGAAAATTGAACACTGGTTCCTCGCCGGACTCCTCCTGCGAAGCTGGCGGCAGTTGCTGCGGCGGAGCGTGTGCGATCAACTGATCTGAGTCGAGGAGAAGTGATGAAAGAACGTATGGTTCTAGGAATCGTGCTCCTCTTGTTCGCTGCTGCCGGGGGATGCGCACAGTTGCGAGAGAAGAGCGATGGCTCGCAGACCATTTCAGCTGCGGAGGCACGCAGGCTGATAGAAAGTAACGCCAACGTCGTTGTTCTCGATGTGAGGACACCAGAAGAATGGAAGAGCTCAAGCGGTCATCTTCCGAATTCTCTCCTGATCCCCATCCAGGACCTTGAGTCGCGTCTTAGCGATCTCGAGCCCTTTCGGGGGAAAACGATCATCACTTACTGCCGCTCAGGAAACCGCAGCGGCAGAGCTGCAAAGATACTATCCGAGAAGGGATTCAAAGCGCTGAATATGGAGGGGGGCATATTGAAATGGAATGCTGAGCAGTTTCCCGTCGTTAAGGAGGTTATGCAATGACGGGTGAGATATTGTTCTACATCGTTCTTGGGATCATTGGTGTGTTTTATCTTCGTAAGGTCTTTGTAGCTCGCTCCGTTCAGCACTACAGTGCAGCCGAGGTGCGAGAAAGGCTTCGCGATTCTCACAATGTGGTCCTGCTCGATGTCCGCACCGAACGAGAATGGCAAGGGCAACACATCAAAGGCGCCGTTCACATTCCCTTGCACGAACTTCAGCGACGAATTGATGAGCTAGAGAAACACAAGGGGAAAGAGGTTATTTGCTATTGCCACACCGGCAACCGCAGCGTTTCAGCCGCAGTTAGACTGAAGAAACTCGGCTTTTCCGTCGCAAACATGAAAGGCGGTATCGCCGAATGGAATTTTCAACATCGCAAGTAGCACGATGGACGAAACGTGCACTTCCCGTGCTTCTCGGCGCGCTCGGAGGCTACGCCTGCTACCTGTTCATCGGGTGTGCCGGTGGAGCGTGCCCGATCACGAGCAGTCCGTGGAATAGCACGG
>JBBTCR010000231.1:0-1985 GCA_038043105.1 Bacteroidota bacterium | reverse complement strand
TCGCTTGCTGAGGCTGAGCAAGAGGCGTGATCGCCGAGCCTCATCGGGCGACTCCCCCCGCCTCCACTCATGCAAAGAGTTCGAACCGGCGTTGTTCTCTTGCTTAATGGCTATATTCTTGGAGGATGACCTTTACATCCCTCATGAAAATATCGGCATATTCCTCGCCGTGGTAAAGGCTGTCGTCGTTTAATTGCGAACCCCAGCCCGCTTGGGCGAGCAACGGCCGCATCTCCCTGGACAGACGTCGCAATTCCGATGCCAAGAGAAGCGGGTCCATATCCTGCCGCTTCGGATCGATCACTCCCAGCCAAAGCATCTCCAGAGCCCTGAAAACCGATACCCAGCTGATCCACTGCACAGGAATGCCCCCGGGCTTCAACAACGGATCGAGCACCCCGGATTGAAGCCAGTACATTTTTTCACGATCGGTACTGCGCACCTGTACAACGCCGGACCGTGTCATTTCAGCGAGCGCATTCTGAACGGTACGCGGGAAATAGCCCGTCTGCCTCGCGATCTCGGAAGGATGAATCTCATGCGCCGCGCCGAGCAGGCAAAGCAGTTCGCATCGGGCGTTGACACCCAGCAATGCTCTCAGCCGCAACAGGAGCGTAGGCATTCCCTTCGCGGGAAAGGGCTGCGCATGTCCCAGCAGCCTGATCGGGCCCCGCATCAATCCATGGGCGCTGAACTCCGGTGCATGCTCGTCAGGCACCGGCAGCGGTTTGCCGTTCTTCATGAAGAACAGCGGTTCCGGATTCCCCAGGGAGTGTGCTGTAGACAGCCGCCCCCATTTCAGGAGATTGTTAGACTTCTTCCCAAGCAGTTCGGAGATGGCACTCAACTGCGCCTTGCACTGGAAATCGAATCGATTCTCCAGGCTCTTGAGCCGCTGAACGTTCAGAAAAGCGCCGTTGGCTACCAGCCAGTCGAGGATTTCATCAAACAGGCGCGCGTCGTAACGTCCCACGGTCAGCGACAGCAATAGGAGCGGTTCCGGATCGATCACCCGACGCTCTTCGACAGGACCGTGCCCTGGAACGCCAAGCGCGGACCATTGGCGCCACAGGAGAGCGAGCAGACGATCAAGAACGAGCGACTTAAATTCGACCAACGAGATGTTCATAGCCAAACTCCCTGAGGAACCACTCCAGACTTTGCAGATATCCTTCGGAGGGATCGTGCGTCCTCGCCCACCGTGCGGCCTGCAGAAGTTCCTCGTCCGTCGGCGTCAACAGCTGGAGGTCGTCGGCATGATAGCCGCCACGCTGATCGACTGCCGCGTATAACTTGAAATAAATCTGGTCGATCCGACCGATGAAACCAACCGACAGATTCTCGCCGAAAGTTTTCCAAGCCAGACGTTTAACAAGACCTTCCGGCAACCCCAATCGGAACAGGCCACCGTCGCCACTGCTCGGATCGTTGTTGAGCCAATCTTCCGGTAAGCCCAAGTCTACGGCAACTATGCCGGCGGCTTTGACCAGCGATTGCGGGAGCGGCTCAGGATCGAGCAGTGCCCCACCATCATCCATCAGGGCAACGATATCGACGTCCTTTGTCGTCCGGAGAATAAGGTTCGTCGCGATCAACGCCGTTCCGCCGCACACGACCAAGTTGAAGCGGGGCGCACCGGCCAAAGCCAGACGACCGTTCAGGAGTCGCAATGCTACTTCGAAAATTTCGAAGGATTGCTGTCCGTCATTTATAGTACGCATAATGCGTATTATAAATGACGCAATGTCATGAGGCAAGCACAATTGCTATTTATAGTGCGCATAATGCGAACTATAAATGTGCGGATAATTTGTGATATGCTTTTTCCTAGGATCTTGTCCTTTCCCCGCCCTATGCGCATACCCGGTTTTTCCCTTGCGCAAGGCTTGTATTGCTATTGTCGATATGCCACCATATCGAAAATAGCGCCCACCGGTATTTTCATCCCGGGATGCGGGGAGGAATCGATTGGCTGGAAAGAGAGA
>JBBTCR010000230.1:0-4492 GCA_038043105.1 Bacteroidota bacterium | reverse complement strand
TGATACAGCCTCGCCATCTCATCATGAGGCTTGAACTTGTAAAGGCACTGGCTGAGCGGAGTGCCAAGAACATTGATCTTTTCGATCTCCCCCTGCCCCATACCCGCATCCGCCATTACCGAAAGATAGAGAATCCTCTTAGGATCAAAGCCCATGATCTTCGTGGCAATGATGTCGGCTGCTAGGGCGTCACGACTCGCAAGCGCTACCCGTGAATCGAAGGGCGTTCCCCGGGCCGGACCGTTCCCCTCCATTGCTTCAAACCCATCAATGACAGCTAGGTCAGGATACACTTCCTGGGCCACATGAAACATGTTGAAATGGAGAGCGTCGTTCACAGCCGTAACGGCGCCATGCATGAAACCTTTGTCATTTCTCTTGTAATCATTCAGAGGGCAGCCGAGAAGCACGTTCTTCAATGACAGCGTAACCAACACACAATCGTGGGTTTTCATCCGGGCAACTGAGATGAGATAGATATTCGGGTCGAGAAGAGTAGAGACAATTCGCACAGGCTGCGGCTGATTTCCTTTTCCGAATACATAGCGGTATTGATACGAATCCTGATTGAGGTCAACCACTTTCACGTTGTATTCTTGTTCTAGCTTGAAATACCCATAGTTCTTGAAACCTTCAAGAGTATTCTGGACTCCCGACTCTCCAATGATGATCTGCTTCTTGTGGTGCGGTGTCAGAAAGTCCAGCACGGCCCTTACAGCGTCCGCATGTGTTACGCCGAGCGGACAATTGGAGAGGACAATGTTCGGCTTAATCACGATCGTTTTGTTGCCGATGGAACCGAGGACTTCATCCTCGATCATCTTCAGCGACTGATAGACGATTTCGTGCCGGTCATTGCCTTTGACCAAACTCACTCGCGCGGGTTCGGTGAGTTTTTTGTAGAGGTGCCCAGCCCTGTCTTGTGGGGTGTTGAGAGAGGTAAGACCCCTGCCGTATAGAATTTCACTCCCGAAGGCGATTCCACCGATTGCTCCGAGGCCAATTCCTTTCAAGTAATCGCGTCGTTCAAACGTTTTCTTTTTTCTTACCATTGCTAGTTCCTTTCGAAGATTCAGCATCCTCGTCGGTAGATCCTCGGTAGCACGAAGCTCATTACAATGCTTACAGCTGATACAGTTTCGCCATTTCTTGATGAGGCTTGAACTTGTAGAGACATTGGCTGAGGGGAGTGCCAAGCACATGGATCTTTTCGAGCTCTCCCTGCCCCATCCTCGCTTTCGTCATCGCAGAAAGATAGAGGACCCTCTTGGGATCGAATCCCATGATTTTCGTGGCGATCGTATCCGCTGCTAAGGCATCACGGCTGGCCAGCGCTACACGTGAATCAAAGGGCGTTCCCCAGGCTGGTCCATTACCCTCCATTGCTTCGAACCCGTCTATGACAGCCAGGTCTGGAAACACTTCCTTCGCAAGATGAAACATGTTAAAGTGACAGAGGTCGTTCACAGCAGCTGGACCAGTGTGCATGAATCCCTTATCATTTTGTTTGTAATCGTTAAGGGGACAAGCTACAAGGACATTTTTTAACGACAACGTAACCAGGACCTTGTTGTGAGTTTTCATCCGCGCCACCGAGATCGTGTAAACATTGGGGTCGAGAAAGGTGGAGATGATTCGTATGGGAAGCGGACGGTTTTCCTTGCCGATGACATACCGATACTGATACGTATCCTGATTGAGGTCCACCACTTTCACGTTGTATTCTTTTTCGAGCTTGAAATACCCGTTATTCTTAAAGCCGTCCATTGTTTTCTCAACACCAGATTCTCCAATGATGATTTGTTCTTTGTAGTGGGGTGAAAGAAAATCTAGAACAGCCCGAACCGCGTCCGCATGGGTAACGCAGAGCGGACAATCGGAGAGCACTATGTTGGGCTTGATTAGGATTTTCTTGTTGCCAATGGAACCGAGGACTTCATCCTCGATCATCTTCAGCGACTGATAGACAATCTCCCGCCGGTCATTTCCCTTAACCAAGCTCACTCGAGCAGGTTCGGTGAGTTTATTGTAGAGGGGTCCACCCTGCTCTTGTGGACTGTCGAAAGAGGTAAGGCTGCTGCCGTAAAGGATTTCTTTCCCAAGAGCAAATCCGCCGATTGCTCCAAGGCCAATTCCTTTCAAGAAATCGCGCCGATCAAGCATTCTTCTATCCCTTACCATTTTGAGCGCCTTTCTAGAAACTCAGCATGCGTTGTTCAACGATGAAAAAACTATCTATCTCATATTGAGGGAAGTATTGGACTCTTAATTTGGCGGATATTTCAGTCCCTTCACATTCGTGCGAATCCTATAGATCTTGTTGTAGCACGTCGCATAAAGCGTCTTCATATCTTCATCCCCAAAACAGCAACTGACCGGGTAGATGGGAAAGTTGACAATGCCGATGAATTCACCCTTTGGATTGAAAATCTGGAGACCCATATAGGTTGCAACATACATGTTGCCGAGCTCATCGATGGTCATACCGTCGGCCCCTGAGCTCTTTCCTTTTCTGTTAAGCACTTCTGGCGTCATGTAGAGTTCTGCAAACTTCCTTCCGTTCGAAACAGTGCCGTCGTCTTTGACATCATAAGCCCAGACAAAGTTATCCTTATCACTGTTTACATTCCACCATGTTTCATCATCGTAAGTGTTGTTGGCGTAAAGAGTCTTGCCATCAGGGCTCAGGAGTATGCCGTTGGGCATGGCAAATTCATTTGGTTCAATGATTCTGATGACGTTGCCTTTCGGCGTTCGATAATAAACGCTCCTACCCGGCTGATTTTTCTTGGCGTCAGGTGTGAATTGAGGGTCAGTGAAATATATGCCACCCTTGGAATCAACAACGAGGTCGTTGGGTCCGTCAATGAGCTTCCCACCATACGTACTCGCCAATGTCCTCACGACTATCCCTTTCGTGGTCATCTCGATCACTCGGTGGCCGAACATATCACAAACAGCAAGATTTCCATTGCCGAGCGGCATGGTCCCGTTCGTTTGCATCTTTCCGTACGATATGTACCGATATCGGCCACCAGGATCCATCTCGACCACGGCGCTTCTGGTGGGATCACCATTCCATTTCTGATCGAAATACATACTTGAGAAGTAGAGTTTGCCTTTTAGCCACTTCGGCCCTTCGGTGAAGCTCAGTCCTGGTCCTTGCCTGGCACCGTCAACGACAAGTTCAACCTTGGCCTCTTCAGGAATAATGGCACGAAAAGCAGCGAGCCTCTTTTCCATTTTTTCTGTGTAATCTGGACGCGGCGGCCAGAAAACATCGAGCACATCGCAGCCAACTGGTCCGATGTTGCCACCGTGGATCATGTTTGCCGGAAGAAGAAGGATATCGCCTTCTTCCATCTTATGCACACCGTCAAGGATAATCTCGTCAATCCCGCCACGAAGTACGATCATGAGCTGCTCTTCGGGATGCATGTGATGGGCGAAGGTCGAACCGGGACTCATCGTGAGGAAACTGAGCTGAGCGCCTCTGCCAGAGACGAGACGTGAGTTAGCTCCGGGAACAAGCTCGGTGAATTGCAGGTCATAGAGATCATAGACCTTGTTCGGCGCAACAGAAGGCTTAGAAGGGTAGTCTCCGACGGGAACGTCTGTCGGAAGATTGGATGCACCGGCTTTCTTCAGATAATCGAGGCGAACTGGTGAATAGATCTCGAGGATTTCTGCACCTTCGTCTCCTGCTTTCACAGCGTTCTGAGTTCCCTTTTCGAGGAAAACGAACTCGCTCTTCGGAGTGCCTCCGTGAGTGCCGTCCGGCTCCTCCCGCTCACGTGCGCGCATGGTAACAAAGCCCCCGTCGATGAGCTGGCTGACCGAGCCTTTCGTAACGAACATCAGCCGTTCGCACGGTAGCGTCTCCTCAGGTAACTCAGCGCGTGGGTCCAAGGTCATCCAGTTGATGAGTGTGCCTTTGCCCCAATACATGCGAGCTTTTACGCCGGGAGCAAGCTCAGTCATTGGGAGCTTCTTGAGGTTGCCGACAACACCGGGCTCGAGGTTCGAAACGATATGTGTTTCAGGGATGTCGGTGCGGACTCTTCCCTGGACGTTGTGCTCTTTGATGAGCCTTTCATTGAGAGATTCCCAATCAGCTTTGTGAGAGCAAGCTGAAAAGGCCAGAAGAAAAAAGGAAACAGCAAGCGAAGGCGTTCGGAGGAAATGTTTTTTTGTTCTTTTCATGTTGAGCATGAGTCTTTGTCTCATTACGTCATTTCAGTTATCTTTTCACTGTCTATCATGACGGTTGCCGAAATAGAGCCATAACATATGCTCGTTGGTATGGTTAATTGAGCAGTGTGGCACTTTGTTGTTGGGCGGTATGAGAAATGCTTCACCGGGCTCCTGCCCCAAGAGGCGGTTTCCGAAGAACAGAAGGCTCTCGCCTTTCACTTGACACCAGATCTCTTCGGTCCCTGGTCCGTGGACGTGTGGCTGTGCGATATCGAGTTTGTCGATGGAGACAATGGCG
>JBBTCR010000229.1:4771-7262 GCA_038043105.1 Bacteroidota bacterium | reverse complement strand
ACGTTCTCCTCACGGGCCCTCCCGGACTCGGCAAGACCACGCTGGCATTCATCATCGCCAATGAAATGGGGGTTGGCATCAAAGTAACATCCGGGCCCGCGTTGGAAAAACCCGGTGACCTTGCGGGCATCCTCACGTCTCTCGAGAAAGGCGAGGTGCTGTTCATTGATGAGATTCATCGCGTGCCGGTGAAAATTGAAGAGTATCTCTACTCGGCGATGGAAGAGTTCCGCGTTGACATCATCATCGACAGCGGACCGGGAGCGAAGACCATCTCGCTCAACCTGAAGCCATTTACGCTTGTTGGTGCCACAACGCGCGCTGGACTTCTGAGCTCACCGCTCCGATCCCGCTTCGGAATTTCGAATAGGCTTGATTACTACAACGTGAGTCAATTGCAGTCGATCGTGAAGCGGTCGGCAAGGATTCTGGAAATCGAGACAACAGATGATGCTGCCCAGGAACTCGCCAAGCGCTCGCGAGGAACACCGCGCATCGCCAATCGCTTGCTCAAGCGCTGCCGGGATTTCGCTCAGGCAGATCACAAGCTTGCAGTCCACGGCGGAGTTGTGACGAAGGAAGTTGCCCACTATTCGCTTCGAGCCCTGGAAGTGGATGAATTTGGATTGGATGAGATGGATAAACGGATTCTCCGCGCGATCATCGAGAAGTACGACGGCGGACCGGTGGGCCTGAACACGGTCGCGGTAGCTGTCGGCGAAGAACCGGGCACGATTGAGGAAGTGTACGAACCGTATTTGATTCAGGAAGGATTTCTCAAACGCACGCCGCGCGGACGCGAGGCAACGTCGCTCGCTTACAAACACTTCGGCATCACCAAGGAGTCTTCCGACCAAGAGACTCTGTTCTAGCGGCTCAGGTAACTATCTCCTGCGCTCTGAATTTCCTGAGGTATTTCAGCACAGAACTCATATCTTTTGGCAAGGGAGCCGAGGACGTCATCGTTTCTTGATTCACTGGGTGGACAAATGATATCCCAGACGCGTGCAGAGCCGTGCGAGACAGCAACGGCTTCTCTTCCCCTTCAGCCTTGTACCCTCCCTTGACTTGAGACAGATAGAATCCTTCCCCACCACCGTATAGCGTGTCAGCGAGTATCGGCAGACCGATTGCTCCAAGGTGAACCCGAATCTGGTGCATGCGCCCTGACTTCGGCCTCACATCCAGCAACGCATAACCGTGGAACTGCTCGACAACTTTGTAAAGTGTGACTGCATCTTTTCCTTTCTTGTGGTCCACTTTCACAACCGCTGCATCAGTTGAACTCTGAGCCAGCGGTAGTTCGATGCTGCCCTCCTTCCCGCTCGCATCGCCAACGACGATGGCACTATAGATTTTCTCGACCCATCTCCCTTCGACCTGTGCGTTGAGCGCAGCGTGTGCCTCAGCGGTCTTTGCAAAGACGATAATGCCGCTCGTCTCCTTGTCGATTCGATGGACGACGAAGATCTTTCCAAGCTCCTCGTTGAGGATCGTGTACAGGTTCGGCAAGTCTTTTTTGTAGCGATCCGGCAGAACCAAGAGACCGGCAGGTTTGTTGAGGACGAGCAGGTGGTCATCTTCATAGATGATCCCCGTTCGCGTCGACTCGATGAGCCATTTGAGTTTTCGTTTCATAGTCATCTGCAAGATAGGTCGTGACTGAAACAGAAACAAGGCGTCTGAAGTGGCGGTCTTGGTCTTTCCTTATAATGTCAAAATTGACACTCAACAGAAATAGGATTACATTTTGAGGCCAAGATTGGAGGGGCAATCATGCGCTACAGAGTCAATATCAAGAAAACAGAGGAGGGATACTCAGTTTGGTGTCCCGGGCTGCCTGGGTGCTGGTCTCAAGGTAAGACAAAAGAAGGAAGCTCTGGAAAACATCAAGGTCGCGATTCAGGCCTACCTCGAGACCAAGAAAGAACTCAGCAATTGACCAATTGAGGAATTTGTAATGAAACCTTTTTTGTGGAAGCCGGAATTCGTCCTCTCGCTGCTGTTCTTGCTCGTCCATTTCGCCTCCAACACCTCAATTTGTCAGGAAGACAGCACCAAAGTCGCCTCCGAAAATCCGTTTATGAATCCTAACACCGGTCCTTGACGCCATCAAGTCGACAATCAATGCGCAACCCACAACCCGGATCTGCAAATCGACAATCGCGGATCAGAAATTGACGTTCCGCAATCCACAATTCGCATTCAGCAATTCGAAAAAGCTTTCCCGCGCGTTCTACCTTCGCGCCACGCTCCGAGTAGCACGTGATCTGCTCGGCAAGTATCTGGTGCGCGAATACCGAGGCAAGAAGCTCATCGGCAAGATCGTTGAAGCTGAAGCTTACCGCGAAGGCGATCCGGCGTCACATTCCTTCCGCGGCAAGACGAAACGCAATGAGGTGATGTACTGGAAAGGGGGACACCTGTATGTATACTTCACGTATGGAATGCACTTCTGTGCAAACGTCGTAACGGGGAAAGCCGGAGTGGG
>JBBTCR010000229.1:0-4671 GCA_038043105.1 Bacteroidota bacterium | reverse complement strand
ACCAACGGGCCGGCGAAGTTCTGTGAGGCATTTGCCATCGGACGCGAGCAGAACGGCGCCGATCTGCTGGGAGACCAGATCTACATCCTGAATGGAGAGCGAATCCCGGAATCAAAAGTCGGGCGATCGACACGTATCGGCATCAAGAACGGAAGGGAGAAAAAGTGGAGGTTCTTTGTGAAGGGGAATCCATGGTTTTCCAGGTGACCAAGCTATCTTTCGAGCACACTCCTGGCTAGTAAAGCTCCTTTTTCAAAAACATCCCCGTATACGACGCTTCATTCTCTGCCACCTCCTCCGGCGTTCCCTCCGCAACTATCTCTCCGCCATCGTCGCCGCCCTCAGGGCCCAGATCGACGATCCAATCTGCCGTCTTGATGACGTCGAGGTTGTGCTCAATCACGATGACCGTGTTCCCCTTGTCCACGAGCTTATTCAGCACGGACAAGAGCATCCGGATATCTTCAAAATGAAGCCCGGTTGTCGGTTCATCGAGAATGTACAGTGTCTTTCCGGTCCCCACCTTCGACAACTCCGTCGATAATTTCACGCGTTGTGCCTCGCCCCCCGAGAGCGTCGTTGCCTGTTGACCCAGACGGATGTAGCCTAGGCCAACATCGTGCAGAGTCTGAAGATGCCGTTGGATCCTCGGGAACTCGCTGAACAGCACGATGGCATCATCTACCGTCATATCCAACACATCGGCAATCGATTTCCCTTTGTAGTGCACTTCAAGCGTCTCTCGGTTGTAGCGCTTTCCCTTGCAGACATCACAGAGGACGTAGACATCCGGCAGAAAGTTCATTTCGATCTTCCGAACGCCATCCCCCTCGCATTCTTCACAGCGACCGCCTCTTACGTTGAAGCTGAATCTCCCGGCTTTGTATCCTCGAATCTTCGCCTCCGGCAGCTGTGTGAAAAGATCTCGGACAAGAGTGAACACCCCGGTGTACGTCGACGGATTCGACCGTGGCGTGCGCCCAATAGGAGACTGATCGATGTCAATGACCTTGTCGATATGCTCGAGCCCCTTGATGCCCTTATACGGGAGCGGCACCATCCGAGACCGATAAAACTTCTTCGAAAGAACCGGATAGAGGGTCTCATTGATCAGCGTAGATTTGCCGGAGCCACTAACACCCGTCACACACACGAATCGCCCGAGCGGTATCTTGACAGCCATGTTCTTGAGGTTATTGCCCGAGGCTCCCGAGAGAGCCAGCCATTTCCCACTCCCTGACCTCCGCTTCGCTGGAACATCAATCTTCTTCTTCCCTTTGAGATAGAGCGCCGTGTGTGATATCCTGTCGAACCCATTGCCTCCCACCCTTCCTTTTTTGTCGCTTTTTGACATCCCGCCGTTGTCGGGCGGGACATTTTTGATTTTTAATTCACTGGGCTTACCGCATGTCACCACATAGCCACCGTGTTCACCGGCTCCAGGTCCAAGATCAATCACATAATCGGCGCTCCGGATTGTCTCCTTGTCGTGCTCGACAACGATGATCGTGTTGCCCAGGTCCCGAAGCGACTTCAACGAGTTGATCAGCTTGATATTGTCCCTTTGATGCAGTCCGATGCTGGGCTCATCAAGAATGTAGAGAACGCCAACCAGTTGAGTACCAATCTGTGTCGCGAGCCGGATTCGCTGGCCCTCTCCTCCTGCAAGCGTGCGCGCAGGACGGTCAAGCGTGAGATAGTCGAGACCGACGTTCAGTAGGAAATCCAGACGCTGGGTGATTTCCTTGAGGATCTGGCGGGCTATCTCCATCTGCCGAGGAGTCAAGGAGAGCTGCACAAAGAAATTGCGAGCTGAGCGAATTGACAGCAGAACAATATCGTGGATATTGTACAGCTCACCGGCTTTGGAATCTTCGAGCTTGACAGCCAGGCTCTCCTTGCGCAGTCGCCCCCCTCTGCACGCATCGCAACTGCTCGTGGTCATAAACGATTCGACCCACTCCCGGATGTTGTTCGAGGAGGATTCATCATAGAATCGCTTGAGCATCTCCATCACGCCGCCGAAGCGATGCTTGTACACAACAGTCCTCCCACTGCTTTCGGCATACTCCACTTCAAATTTCTCGTCGCCCGCGCCATAAAGTAGAGCTTGTCTTGCTCTGGCTGAGAGGTCTTTCAGAGGTGTGTCGAAATCAAACCCACACCGCTTCGCAACAGCTCGTATCTGACTGAACATCCACGTCGGGCGAGGCTTGCCAAAAGGAGCCAATCCCTCCTGATTAATGTTGAGGTTCTCATCAGGAATGATCAGCCTGAGATCAAAAGCTCGCTTCTCTCCAAGCCCCTCACACTCCGGGCACGACCCAGCAGGTGAATTGAACGAGAACGAATTCGGAGCCGGTTCCTCGTAGCTGATTCCACAGACGTGGCAGGCGTAGTGGCTGCTGAATAGCTGATCCTTCTCGCCGTCATTGACGATCAAAGCGCCATTGCCGTATCGCAGCGCAACCTCGACGGATTCAGCAACCCGCGATCGCGCCTCACGTTTGAGCGCAATGCGGTCAACAACGATCTCAATGTTATGGATCTTGTACCGATCCACCTTCATACCGTCGGTGATCTCTTTGGTGACGCCATCGACGCGAACTCGCACGAAGCCGTCTTTCAAAATCTGTTCGAACAGCTCGCGGTAGTGCCCTTTGCGCCCTTTTACCACAGGGGCAAGTATCTGAACCTTGGTCCCCGGTGGATATTGAAGGATAGAATCGATAATCTGATCGACCGTTTGTCGCTGCACCTTCCGGCCACAATTGTAGCAGAATTGCGTGCCAGCCCTCGCAAAAAGCAGACGGAGAAAGTCATAGATCTCCGTGACTGTCCCCACCGTCGACCGAGGATTCGTGCTCACCGTTTTCTGCTCGATCGAGATCGAAGGACTGAGCCCCTCGATGTAGTCCACGTCCGGTCGTTCCATTAGTCCGAGGAACTGTCGAGCGTAGGCAGAAAGGCTCTCAACATAACGCCGCTGTCCTTCGGCGTAAATGGTGTCGAAAGCGAGGCTCGACTTACCAGAGCCCGAGAGCCCCGTAATGACAATCAGGTTATCGCGCGGCATCTCGACGTCGATGTTCTTGAGATTGTGAACGCGAGCTCCCTTCACTATGAGCTTGTCTTCAGACATGAGGCTAGTGCAAAACGAGGAAATTGTATCATTGAGTCATCGGACCATCGGGTCATTGAAGTCCGATCCGCTGGAATGGCTCGATCGCCCGACAACGCGATCGTCTTCCGTCTCACTTCTTCCGTCTTCCCCCTAATGGATTCTTCTCCGCTTATTCAGATACTCAAAGAGGGCCTTATCGAACGGTATGCTTGTGTCGAGCAGAACATAGTCGATCGCGTTCTCACGGCATTCGCGCTTGTAATAGTCCAAAAACTGCTGAAACGACTCCCGATACGCCTTCTGAATGTGCCACGGCTGAGTGATGAGTTCCTCTTCGGTCTCCATATCCCGGAACAATGCATCCGTGCCGAAGGCAAAGGAACGCTCCATAGGATCGAGCACCTGCATGACGATGACTTCGTTCCCCTTGTGGCGAAAGTGTTTCAAGGCAGTCGTCACGTGTTTCGGGTCGTCAAAGAGGTCACTAAGAACAACCACGAGACCTCGTCTTTTGATCCGTTCAGCGACCTCGTGGAGCGATTGGGCAGTTCCCGTCTTGTTGCCAGGCTTGAGGTTTTCAAGCTCTCGCAAGATTTGCTTTAAGTAGAGCTTTGTCGCGCGCGGCGGCAAAAAGGTCCGGACCCGTTCGTCGTAGATCGTCAGGCCGACCGCATCGCGTTGCTCGACCATCAGATATGCCAGAGCCGCAGCGATATAGGACGCATACTCCACTTTTCTTAAGTGTCCATTGGAGCAGTAATCCATCGACTTGCTTGCATCAAGGATCAGATACGACTTCAGGTTTGTTTCTTCTTCAAACTCCTTGATGTAGAACCGATCGGTCTTGCCGTAGGCTTTCCAGTCAATATGCTTGATCTCATCGCCGGGCATGTACTGGCGATGCTCCGTAAATTCGACGCTGAAGCCGTGGTAAGGACTCTTGTGCATGCCGGTGATGAAGCCTTCGACGACAAGTCGCGCACGCAGCTCCATGTTCGCAAGCTGAGCCACAACGCTCGGTTGAAGATATTTGAGTCCTTCTTGCACGTCTGGACCTACTTCTTTTTGCGCTTAATGTTCTTGAGACTATCCAGCTCCGCTTTCGCTGATGTGGCCATCAGCGCGTTCGGATATCGTTTCAGAAACTCCTCGTACGCCTTCCGAGCTCCGTCAGGATCCTTCAGTTCGCTGCTCAGGAGGAACGCCCGAATATAGGCAGCGCTTGATGCTGTTGGATGGTCGGGATGCTCCTCCGCAAGCCTCTTAAACGCTGCAGCGGCCTTTGTGAAATCCTTCTTTTTCTCGTAAATGACACCCATGGCGTACAGCGCTTCTGGGACGTTCGGGCTCTTGGGAAATTGTTTAATGAGCAGCTGATAGGACGCCAGAGCGTCGTCATATTCATCCCATCTCTGGTGTTCAATGGCTTTCTCGAGTATCTCCTGTTCTGTCGGATCCTTGGAGCATCCAGCCGCGAGAATGAAGAGGAGTATGAGAGTGATAATTTTCAGGCTATCACGCCGGTGACGTGCGATCATCTTTGTCGA
>JBBTCR010000228.1:0-2733 GCA_038043105.1 Bacteroidota bacterium | reverse complement strand
TTCAGGCACATCGGGTTGCCGCGCGATCGACATGGATTTCGTCAACCATCGTTCGTCGAGGCTCAAGGCATCAAACTGCAGCCTCGCGTTGGAAAAGACGTGGTTCCTAGCGTGAGCGCGAACCCCCTCAGCAGATTTTGACTGGAGAAGCGACCGTACATCATCGATCACTGACCGCGCAGCCTTACGACCCTTCACGATGAGGGAATCCGGGTCGCTGAAGTCGTCAGAAAGATGACTACCGATATCGGGTCGTATGATGATGTCTGCGTTGGCGAGTTGGTCTCGCTTCGCCGATTGCATGACAATACCCAAGACCTGATCGGCAATTTCCCAGAGGGCATTGAGCCTCGATGCCGGTCGAAGTGGACTCGTGACGTCAACGACGATGACGATGTCTGCTCCCCACGCGCGTGCGACATCGGCGGGGATGTTTGAGATGAGACCGCCATCAAGAAGTCGCGTCGTATCCCGCTGCACAGGACTGAACAGCAGCGGTACCGTGACGCTGGCACGCAGCGCCTCTGTCAGGTCACCGCGGTCCAGAACAAATGATTTGCCGGAAACGAGGTCTGTCGTCACGGCGCGAAACGGTACGCGCAGATCGTCGAAGCTTGGATTGGGATGGTAAATCCCCTGCAAAACCAAGAGGTTCAGATAATTGGTCAGGCGCTGACCGGTCGAGAGCGCCTGCGGCAGAATCGGTTCAAGGCCTTGAAAGCGCACCGTCAGAATGCTCCTGTCCGCCGCGATCTTCTGATCGAGAAAGAGGTCGGTCCGTCTCGCCTCATCGCTGAAGCTCAGAACATCAGCCCAGCTCGTCGTGTCAACCATGCGGCGAAGCTGCTCGGTCGAGTATCCCGATGCATAAAGGCCGCCGATGATGCTCCCGATGCTTGTGCCAACGATGAGATCAAGAGGAACCTCAGCTTGTTCAAGCACTTCCAACACTCCAATGCCGGCAATGCCTCGAGCGCCGCCACCACTGAGCACCAGCGCTACTTTCGGCCGTTTAAGGGATCTGAAGGGAAGGAAGTTCGGGATTCGGTCGATGGAGCCACTGAACGCCGGACGGATAATCTCCACTGACCGAGTCGTGCTGTCTGGCGCCTGAGTCGCGAACACGGGAAGAGACCCGATGCAGATAAGGAGGAATAGAAAAAGATGCCGCGTGAATGTCATAGGATTCATCTCTTGCGCACTTCGTTGTAAAAGTACCCAAATAAGCGTCGAATAGCAACGAAGGCGCGGCCCGCCGTCCACGACCATCATCGTTTGCTGACTCCACGAAGTCTCACGAGCCGCCACCGGTCCACTTTTCACTCCCTTGATTTTCGGGCATCTTCAGGTTATGTTGTCTGTGAAGGGCTATCGCATTCCCCTCGTCTATTCGTGTGCGGGATAAGAACGCGCTGGTGACCGGCTGAACTTCTTTCGCTTGTTTGCTGAATGACTTTTCTTAATCCTCTCGTCCTCATCGGATTATTCGCCGCTGCCATTCCGATCCTTCTGCACCTGTTCAATCTGCGGAAGCTCCGGACAATTGAATTCAGCACGCTGACGTTTCTCAAAGAGCTTCAACGCACGAAGATCCGTCGCCTCAAGCTCCGACAGCTCATTCTGTTAGTCCTCCGAACGCTCATCGTCGCGGCACTCGTGCTCGCGTTCTCACGCCCAACCCTGAAAGGCAATCTCGCCGGCAGCATCGGCTCTCATGCCAAGACGACTGCGATCTTGATTGTTGATGATTCGTTCAGTATGACAGGCACCGATGAGCAGGGCGAGCTCCTCAAACAAGTCAAACGGGCTGCCTTAGGAATTGTTGATCTCTTGAAGGAGGGTGATGATGTCGTCCTCGTAAGGCTTTCGGAAATTGGCCGTGGCACACCGGATATCCAGCACTCCTCGACCCGAGATTTCGCTCTCCTCAAGAGGGAGATCGAAGGGATCAAACCCTCGAGTGTCTACAGATCCATCGAGGATGCACTGCGCTACGCGGCGAAACTCCTCTCGAACTCGATGAATTTCAACAAAGAGGTCTACGTTTTCTCCGACTTCCAGAGCGGCGCATTTGACGTCAGAGCAGCGACAGCATCGCAAGAGCGACTTTTCCCTCCCGAGGCCCGTTTTTTCTTGGCTCCTGTTGGCAGGCGATCTGTTCTCAACCTTGGCGTAGAATCCATCTCCATCCCTACCACCATTCTTGAGCAAAACAAACCCTTCACCGTAAGAGCTCGAATTGACAACAACTCGAAAGATAATGTTCGAGATCACGTCGTGAGCGTCTTCCTCAATGGGACGCGTGTTGCCCAACGAGGGATCGATCTTCAACATGAGACGTCAAGTGAGGTTGAGTTCTCGGTTGTATCCAACTCGTACGGGTACATCGAGGGCTTTGTTGAGTTGGAGGATGACGATTTTGAGGCCGACAACCGCCGATATTTCGTCGTCTATGTCCCTGAACGCATCCGGGTCTTGCTCGTTGGCAGGCCCTCCGATGCCCGATACGTCAACCTTGCGCTCGCAACGCGTCGCTCTGCAGGTGGATCCGCCTTTGTGGTCGAGGAGGTCAACGCACGCCAGGTGAGCTCGGCGCAAAATGAGCAATCCGACGTCGTTGTTCTTGTGGGCACTCAAGACCTTTCCTCCACACAGGCTATTCAACTCCTCTCCTTTGTGAAGAACGGCGGAGGATTGATCCTTTTCCCCGAACCCTCCATTGAAGCAGCCTCG
>JBBTCR010000227.1:0-1451 GCA_038043105.1 Bacteroidota bacterium | reverse complement strand
CCTGTTACCATTTCAGTATGTTGATGTCATCCAGGTTGACAGTTTGTTTATTGCGGAATAATGCGATGATGATCGCGAGACCAACCGCAGCCTCGGCTGCTGCGACCGTCATCACAAAGAAGACCAGCATTTGGCCCGTTACGTCACCCAGGAACGCAGAAAAGGCAACCAGGGAAAGGTTCACCGAGTTCAGCATCAGCTCAATGGACATGAAAACGATGATCGCATTGCGGCGAGCGAGGACGCCTACAACGCCAATAGTGAACGTGATCGCACTGAGCAGAAGATAGGGTTGAATATCCATAGTATCTAGTCGAGTTTCCTTTTTGCGAGTATCACCGCTCCGACGATTGCAGCGAGCAGAAGAATTGATGTCACCTCAAACGGAAAGAGAAACGTCGTGAAGAGCTCCTTTCCGATGTACTCAACCGTCCCGATTTCGGCCGACCTCTCAAAGCGTGAGGCCGGCAGGTTCGTCCGCGCATAGCCAAAAATGTAAATAAGCTCCATCAGCAGACCGAAGCTCAGACCCGCGGCGATGATTTTTCGGGACGATATCTTATCGCCCAAAAGCTTCACATCACCCAAGTTCAGGAGCATGATGACGAAGAGAAACAGAACCATAATCGCCCCTGCATACACAAGAATGTGAATGAAGGCAATGAACTGAGCATTGAGGGTGAGATAGAGTCCGCCCAGAGCAAAGAAATTCAAGATCAAATAGAGCGCCGCAATGACGGGATTACGGCGCGTCACCATCATCAGGGCTGAACCAACTGAGATGATCGCAAGGAAGTAGAACAGGAACGATTGGAGAGTCACGTGACGCAGTTGCTCGCTAGAAATTGAGGAATGAGTTGCAGCGATAGTAGTGAATTATTGCTTGAATATCACGGTGTTCGAATCCATCGGATCAACTCGGGAATCGTCGGCCGCTTGCCATAAACAAGAATGGCGGTCCGGAAGATCTTTCCCGCAACCCACATCATCAAGATGCTCGATACGATCAACAGCCCGATGGTCGTCAACACTTCCCATAGTGCAGGCATCTGAATTGGAATACGCATGATCATGAACGCCGGTGTCAGCAAAGGAATAAATGAGAGCACCTTGATCAACATCGAGTCCGGATTTTGCATGGCGGGAATCGCCAACACAATTGGGAACACCATGATCAGACTTACGTAGCTCGTGATCTGCTGCGCTTCTTGCTCCGTCGTGACCGGCGAGCCTGCGGCTACGAAGATCGCTGAATAAAACAGATAGCCGAGGATCACATAGATCGCGGATAGCATGAGCTGGTCGATCGCAAAAATGTCGGTTCCCGATTTCATCGCAATCCCCAGTCCAATAACCCCCCAGATGATCATTTGAAGAACGCCCAAACCGCTTAGACCAAGGATCTTTCCCACCATCAAATCTCGAGCCGAACACGAAGAGAGCAGCACTTC
>JBBTCR010000226.1:0-4142 GCA_038043105.1 Bacteroidota bacterium | reverse complement strand
CAGCGCCACCATTTTGCCGAACTGTTTCTTCAGCGCGAGATCGGTCGCGAGGTTCGCGTAGCTTATTGCCACCATGCGATCGAGAGCGTCCGGCTCGCCGCTGCGCATCAAATAGGCCACCTGTTGATACACCGTGTGAACGCCGAGTATCTTCTTCAAGGCTTGTTCCGTGACGGCGCCGATCCCGCCAAGTTTTCGGTGGCCATACGCATCCGCTTCGCCGTACTCCACCACCTGCCCGCCAACCAGATGCGCACCCTCGGAAATTGTGACGATGGCATAGTTGCTGGGATTACTGGCCTTATCCTGGGCGACAAACCGGGCGAGTTTTTCAACATCGAACGGAACTTCAGAAATTAGCGCGCGATCCACGCCCGCCAGGTATGCCGAGATCAGCGAAGTCTCGCCGGAGTTTCTGCCGAAGAGCTCAACGACAGCAACGCGTTCGTGCGAGCCTGCGACCGTCCGGAGTGCAGTGATGCAATCGACGCTGCGTGACACCGCCGTCGAGAATCCGATGCAGTAGTCGGTCCCGTAGACGTCATTGTCCATCGTCTTGGGGATGGCGATTACCGGGAATCCTTCTTTGTGCAAGCGAACGCCATAGCTCTGCGTGTCGTCACCACCAATTGTGATGAGGACATCGAGCTTCAACTGCTCGATGACCTTCAGAACGTGCGATGTGAAATCGAGCTTGTCATCCTTCCCCATCTTCTCGTGCTCGGGCTTCTTCAGGAACTCGGGAATGTCACCTTTTCTGAGCTTGCCCGGGTTTGTTCTCGATGTATGCAGAAACGTTCCGCCCGATCGGTCAATCGTTCGCGTATTGAGTTTGTTGAGATGAATGTAGTTCTTGCCTTCGTTGTCGGTTCGGGCGAATTCATAGTTCAGCAGCCCGGCCCATCCCTTTCGGATTCCGACCACCTCGGCTCCATTGTCAATTGCTCGGTACACAACAGCCTTGATACAGGGGTTGAGACCTGGGACATCACCCCCACCCGTTAAGATACCAATTCTCATCGCTCGTTTTCCTTTTGTTCGTTGTTATTTCAGTTTGCGGAGCCCCCAGCGATCCATCACTTCAATGAGCGCGTAATCAGTGAGATCGTAGTGAATCGGGGTCACCGAGATATAGTTGTTTCGCACCGCAGATTGATCGAAGTCTATGCCTTCGTCACTGTCTTCCAACGCACCCGTCAGCCAGTAATACTCTTTGTTCGCCGGGTCGCGCCGAATTTCAAACGCATCGTTCCAAATTGCTTTTCCCTGGCGGGTAACGACCACGCCTCGGATCTCCTTCTCAGGCACTGGGGGAACGTTGACATTCAGCAACGTCCCTTCGGGTAATCCCTTTTTTGCCACGACGAGCGCCAGCTTTCGAGCAAACTTCGCCGCGTAACGAAAATCCGGCGGCCCGTAGGTCGTGAGCGAAATCGCAATGGATGGAATTCCAAGGATGGTTCCCTCAGTCGCGGCTGACACGGTCCCCGAGTAGATGATGCTGATTGCAGTGTTCGCTCCGTGATTAACTCCCGACACGAGCAGATCTGGCTTTTCCCTCAGCAGTGCTTTTACCGCCAACTTGACACTGTCCGCAGGCGTTCCCTCCACTGCATACCCAAAGAAGACTCCGTTCTTCTTGAATTCCTTCGCCCGCAGGGGGAAATTCATGGTGATCGCGTGACCAACGGCACTCTGTTGTTTATCCGGCGCAACCACGGTGACGGAGCCGATCTTCTTCAACTCCTGCACAAGCGCAAAGATGCCCGGTGCATCGATGCCGTCGTCGTTCGACACAAGAATATTGAGTTTCTTTTTGACTGTCGCTCTCACAGCGGGTTAAGATATTGAAAATTCACCTTCCGCACAATTGTGGAGGAGCAGAAAAACAAAGGGCCTTGATTGATTGTCAAGGCCCGACACCTGGAGTGACCGACAACGGACTTAGGAAAGCGCTCATCCTCCCTTGCGAGAACCTTGATTAGTAACTCTCTTCCTTTGAAGGGAAGTCACGCTGTTTCACGTCGCGGACATACTTTTGCACGGACTCACGTATCGCGTCTGCGAGATTCGCATAGCGGCGGACAAACCGTGGGTGGAAATCTTCGTAGAGGCCAAGCATATCAGAAATCACCAAGACCTGTCCATCGCAACGGAGGCCAGCTCCGATTCCGATAGTTGGAATCTTCAGGGAACGCGTAACAGAAGCCGCAAGCTTCGCCGGTATCTTTTCCAGAACGAGAGCAAACGCACCTGCCTCTTGAAGAAGCTTCGCATCCTTGAGAATCCTCTTGGCCTCTGCTGAGTTCGTTCCCCGTGGCTGATACCCTCCAAATTGATGAATGGACTGGGGAGTGAGCCCTAAGTGACCCATAACAGGGATCCCCGCTTGGGTTGTTTTGTAGGCGAGATCCGCCACCTGCTCGCCCCCTTCAAACTTTACTCCTCCTGCACCCGTTTCCTTTATTGCCCTTCCAGCGTTCCGAAATCCCTCATCAGGATTCGTTTGGTAACTCATGAAGGGCATATCCACGATCACCATCGCGCGGTCCACGCCTCGAACAACGGCCTTGGCGTGATAGATCATCTCATCGAGCGTCACGGGTATGGTCGTTTCGTGTCCCTGAAAGACCATGCCGAGGGAGTCGCCGACGAGAATGATGTCAACGCCGACCTGGTCCAGCAAGCGCGCGGTCAGGTAGTCGTAGGCAGTCAAGCACGCTATCTTCGTTCCCTCACGCTTCATGGAAGCAATGACTCGCGTGGTAACGCGCTTCGGTCCTGATGTGATGGTGGAATCCTTCATGGCGCCTCCATGCTCGATGCCAGCGGCAATTTGTTGCGGGCTGCATCCTCCGACTGTTTCTCAGTCTGGAATTCGATTCCCCACGATTCTTCAAAACCTCGCTTGACAGCGCAAGCAACTTCATCAAACTCCATTCTCCTCCCAAGAGCTGAGGATAAATCGATCGTTTTCTCCTCCAACTCCTGGCGGAGGTGTGCACGGTCGCTTTCCACTGGCATTTTCAGGAATTCAACAATCCGCAAGTGGTCTGGTCCCAGAAGGATTGATCCATGTTGCAGAACTACTTCCTCCCCGTTGGCCCGCGCAAACCTGCGCTGAGCGCTGCCCACGAGTTTCCGGCCGCGCACATGAATCTCATATCGCGCCGCGCTTGCAAAACAGGCAACGGACGAAGACGTTCTGTAAACAGAGGGGAAATGAGGCTGTGATTTCCCAAGACATGCATCGACGCCAAGGGAGCGCAAGCCACACACAAGCGCCTCGCTAATCTGTTGGTAAGTGCCGAGGACGCTCGTGCGATCGGCAACCATAACGACGCTATAGGTCACCTCATCGGAGTGTAGAATCGCGCGACCTCCGGTCGGTCGTCGAACAACGTCGATCCCCGCCTGTGCGCATGTCGTGAGATCGATCTCATCGAGGGATTGGTGCCAGCCAAGGGAGATGGCCGGAGGCTGCCAACCATAAACACGGATTGTTGACTGCTCATCCGCCGCGATGAGTGAGCGAGCGAGTTGATCGTCATACTCCATGTTGAATGCGCCACTCCGATGGCCGGTATGTTGAAATCGCCAGACCATTGATTAATGCGCGTGGCCAGGGATGATACCCCGTTTGCTCTTCGCAATGAAGTTGAGAACACTCTGCACTTCCTGGACCTGCTCAACCTCTGCCTTGATGCGGGCAACCGCTTGGGATACGTTGAGATTGGAACGATAGAGTAGGCGGAATGTCTTATCGAGGAGCTCGATGACCTGATGCGAATAGCCTCGCCTCCGGAGCCCGATGACGTTCAGTCCTTCAAAAATGAGCGGCTCGCTGCCTGCGAGAACATAGGGAGGGACATCTTTCGTTACGCGAAACCCTCCACCAATCATCGCATGGTCCCCGATCAGGCAGAACTGGTGAACGGGGGTCAAACCGCCGATGATTACCCAATCTCCAATTTTCACGTGTCCACCCAAGGCAACGCAGTTTGCCATGATCACGTTGTTGCCGACAACGCAGTCATGCGCTACGTGCGCGTAAGCCATGAAAAGACAATTGCTCCCAATTGTTGTCTTGCCGCTCTCGACTGTTCCGCGATTGAGCGTTACGAACTCGCGAACCACGGTCC
>JBBTCR010000225.1:3446-11317 GCA_038043105.1 Bacteroidota bacterium | reverse complement strand
ATCCGGGCAGCTTTCGACGTCGTTGCAGTTTTTCCGTCGAGGTTAGAGTATGTGTACCAGTCAATGTAACCAAGTGAGGTCGAAACCACATCTGCACCGAGTCGTTCCATCCACTCGAGAGCTTCAACATAGAGATCCTCCTCTAATCGGATCTCAACGCTGTCAATTTCGGTCTTCGCCAAGATGAACGATGCTCCGTACGAGGCCCCGATAAGCTTTCCGTTATCAAATCCCGCAATGGCCGAGAGCGTCGCGGCTCCATGCCCCCCTTGCGAGGCGTACTCGCCTGGAGCTCGAGATGTGCTGCTATCACGCTGGATGAAGTCATACTCGGCCAGCACTTTGATATTCCTTAGCGCAGGATGGGTGTTGTGATAGTTGAAGCCATCATCGATCATTCCCACGATCACGCCCGAACCGTTAATACCTCGATTGTGAGCGTCCACGACCTTGATGTTGCTGAGTTGAATCAGCGATGGGCCGTAATCAAGCGACGCCGTCAACCGGCGTTTCTGCGAGGGAGCTTGTGCTAGCTCGGGCGAGTAATGTGGGCGGTTTTTTCGAAGTACGGCCACGCGTTGGATCGAGGCGACAAACGGAAGCGACTCAGCTACGCTTCGTTGATCCGGCGAAAGTTCTGCTGAGACAGCGTTGAACCATCTCGATGTTGAGCGAATGGAGGCGCCGGCTGATCGGATCGCATCAATGTAGGATTGTGGAACGGGGAGGTCGAGCTCGTTGATCAAGCGATCGGGCGGGAGAACCTTCGCGCGCCGCCAGAGAGCCCGCTCCGAAATTCCAAGGTTTCGTGCATTGACGGAAGCGACGTCAAATCGGGCAGCATCACCGCGGTCACGAAACGTGATCCAGTATCGCTGAGAGGTGGGCGACTGAGCCGTCGCAGTCGAACTGAAGAACACTAGGGGGAGAAGCCAGGCAATCGTACGAATGGCAACAAAGGTCCTTCTGCCCGGCGTACCTGGCTGTTGGAAACGACTCCATTCCGATGTACTGACCATCACCATCATCTGCACATGCCTGCATCACTCTGCACTGTTCACCAACTTCTCGATTATGTCGATCGTTGAAACACCCTCGGCTTCAGCGTTAAAGCTCGTCACAATCCGATGTCGCAGGACGGGCGCGGCAAGCGTCTTTACATCTTCTATATCGGGGGTGTGACGTCCACTCAGGATAGCGCGCGTTTTCGCACCGAGAATCAGATATTGAGACGCCCGCGGACCAGCTCCCCATCGAATCCAGTTGTTCACAAAGGCTGGTGCATTGGATGACTTTGGCCGCGTTCGATCGACCAGCGTAACAGCGAACTGAATCACATTGTCCGCGACCGGGACGCGGCGAACGAGATCTTGAAATTCGATGATCTCCTTTGCCCCCAACACATGGTTGAGCTCAGGTTGATACGGGCTCGTGGTGGTCTTGACAATCTTGATTTCTTCATCGAACGATGGGTAGTCGAGCCATAGGTTGAACATGAATCGGTCGAGTTGCGCCTCGGGAAGTGGGTACGTTCCTTCTTGCTCGATGGGATTTTGCGTCGCAAGGACAAAAAACGGTTCCTGCAGCCGGTAAGTTTGTCCGGCAGCGGTGACATGGTGCTCCTGCATCGATTCAAGTAGAGCTGCTTGCGTTTTGGGAGGTGTTCTGTTGATCTCGTCTGCGAGAATAATGTTGGCAAACACAGGCCCTTGCACAAACTTGAACGCTTTTTGTCCCGTCGAGATGTTTTCCTCTATGATCTCCGTTCCGGTGATGTCGCTCGGCATAAGGTCAGGTGTGAACTGGATGCGACTGAACTTGAGCTCCAACGCTTCTGAAAGGGTCTTGATCAGAAGCGTCTTGGCAAGGCCAGGAACCCCAATAAGCAGACAGTGCCCGCGTGAGAGAAGCGCAACCAGGAGGTGTTCGATCGCACTCTCCTGACCAACGATCACCTTGGCAATCTCGGCGCGAAGATCGCGGTATGAGCTGGAGAGCTTCGTAGCTGCTTCGACGTCATTCATGCGTTCATGTGCATTTGAGAGTGACCGATGCTCCTGTGATTCCCTGAGCGCTACTTTGCTGGGAGCAGAGGAACGGAGGGGGCAGGGGTGCAACGGAGAGAGTTATCGATCCTGTCTCAGAATCCAAGGATCCGGGTTATTGATCATGACAACCATCTTTCCGATGATTCGATCGTACGTTTCAATCAACTTATGAGATACTTCCCTCTCAAGATATTTACATTCAACAGCGAACTTAAGCCAGGTTTGTGTCTCTGCCGCTTCAGTCTCGGCATCACTCAGCTTACTCACAAAGGCTGCTACGTATCGTCTTTTTCGCCACGCCTCCGTCAAGTTAGCACAAGTTGATCGAGACGATCGGCGAATTTGATCAGTCAAAGAGTAGGTTTCCTCCTTTGGAAATCCTTTCGAAACCTCGAAGATCAGCATCGCAGCTTCAAACGAAAGCTGGTAGACTTCGAGCTCTTCGTGGCTCAGTATGGGCTTTCGCTGCATTCGCGTCTCCCTTTCCCCCCAGCTCCCTTGCTCCTTTGCTTGGTCTCTCCCCGCTTTGGATCACACTGGAGCTACAACCGCACGTCCACGTAGATGCTTTTCTTGATCTCTTCAACCCACTCGGTATACAGGCGATTCCGCTTCACGAAGAGCGCCATCTGCTCGACCCGTCGGAAATCTTCCGTCAGATTCACACTGTGACCGGGGATCCGCTTCTTGAGCAAAACGATCTGATAGCCGTAGGACGAGCGCAGGGAGACGCGATGAGGTTGGCTGATTTCGCCTGGCTTGAGGTTTTTCACGACAGACTCGAAGTCGGCTTCGAGCTGATCAAGGGCGACACGACCAAGGTCACCACCAAGTGATTTTGTGTCCTCGTCTTCCGAGTACTTTCGAGCGAGCTCTGCAAACGATTCCCCGTTCAGCACTCGCTCTCTGAGCTTTCTGAGCTGCTCAACTGCTGCTGAATCGCTCGAGGGCCCCTTTTCAATGCGCAGCAAGATATGACGAGCGTGAACCGATTCTCCGCGGCGCTCGATGAGCTGGATGAGATGATAACCGAACTCCGTCTTCACGACAGGGGAGATTTCCTTTTCCTTCAACGCGAACACCGCCTGTTCGAACTCGGGTACGAAGACAAGTCCCCTCTTTGCCCAACCGAGATCGCCTCCGCCCGGCGCACTCCCGTCCTGCGAGAACCGTTTGGCAAATTCCGCAAAATCCCCGCCGGCAAGAATGCTGTCACGAATGGCACTGATCTTTTTTCGCGTCTGCTCCTCCAGCAATGAGTCCGGCTTGGGAACCAAAAAGATGTGGCTCAACTCAAGTTCTTCTGGGACGTTGGGAAGACTGTCTTTGTACGACTCATAGAATTCTTCTACTTCCCGTCGGGAGATCTGAATGGCGGCTTCGCGCTGCTGGCGTACGCGTTGAATGAGCATCTGTTTTCGTACCTCGGGGCGGGCTTCCCGCTTCAACCGCGCGACCGGTTTGCCATACATCTGTTCGAGCCGTTGCTCCGAGCCTGCACGAAGGATGAGATTTTGGAATTGCTGATCCAACGCTCGAGTGATTTCATCTTCTGTTATAGAGACGCTGTCAATGATGGCCTGCGCGAGAATCAGCTTGTCGGCAATCATCGCTTCGAGGACTTGCCTGCGGAGTTCCGGCTTGGTCGGGTCCAACCGATTCTGGAGTGCAATGTAGTTGATTCGTTCCTGCAAATCCGACTCGGTGATAATCTCCTTGTCCACGACAGCTACGATGCGGTCAAGAAGCGTCTGGCCAACGAGATGGCTGAGACCCACCAGCTGGACGAGAAAAAAGGAAACAACCCCGGCAACCCTTACAAGAACTCTTGATCCCTTCATACGACATCTCCTAGTTCACAGATTTCAATGCTGTTGTGTCCCCAGCACTCACAAGTATTTCAACAGTATGTTTAGCGCGCAGGTTTTCCATGAGCTCCGACAGCAACCGCTGACGGCGTTCGATCGCCAGCCGGCTTCGAATTTCCCGCTCCACGTACGGAAGTTCGGCACGCTGCCCCTGACGGCCCAGCTTCCAGACGATCAGGACATAGAAGCCTTCGCCGGTTCGAATGGGAAATGACGGTTCCACTTTTTCCGAGGCGGCTGCCACACGCCAAAGCTCAACCGGAAACAAGGTGCTCTGTGTGTAGTAAGCGGAATCAACGTGCACTGCAATCTGCGCGGCCTGCTGAGGGTCAGCGAGCGCCTGCTTGAGAGCGTCTCCCCACCGTGTTCCTTGCAGCACCTTCGTGCGGAACGTGTTCGCAGCATCGCGATCCCGAAAAAGCGCAAAGCTGACCAGCGCCACATCAGTGGAAAGCACAAACTCATTGATATGGGTCTGGTAATACTGAGCAACCTCCTGCGGTGAGCTGTGCGACGACCCTTGCGTATACACGACCTCGTCAAGTAAGGCATTGATGGCGAGTTGACGACGCACTTCCTCGAGCCGCGCACGCACGCTCTCTTTCCCATCAAGACCCCTGCGCATCGCCTCGCGGTAGAGGATCTCGTCATTAATCCAACGCTGAATGTACTCGTTCAGTTGCGCTGCTGAAACCCCACGGGACGAATCGAGTTGCGCTTTGATCTCCTCCAGTGTCAACGTCGTGTTATCCAGGCGGGCAACGGGCGTGACCGAGGGCTCGCCCCTCCTGCAACCAGCAATGAGCAGCGCGAGCACGACAAGAGCGAGAAACCTAGTTCGTTGCACCACGTTTCCTCGTGAACGCTGCGGGAAGGAGTTCTTTGTTCAATACGACAGGGTATTTCGTTTTCAGCATTGATACCCATTCCTGCTCATAGGCCTTGGAGGCATCTTCTTGGTACGCGCTGATCAGCTCAGATCTTGCCTCTTCAAATGTCTTTACCCTCGAACTGTCTTTTCCCAGAACCTTGATGATGGACCATCCCGTGGGGTGTTGAAACGGAGGCGCAATGCTGTCAACCGGTAGGGTAGCTGCGTATCTCGAGAGGTAGTTCAGGGAGTCTGGCTGAAGTCCCCAAACGCCCTTCTTCTCTTTATACCCCTGGCGCATCGTATGTGTTTCGGCCACCTCGCCGAAGTCCTTTCCGGCCTGAATCTGCTTGTACGCTGCTTTCGCCAGGCTATCAGTTGTCACATAGATTTCCGCAAAGTTCACCCGGTCGGGCCATCGATACTTTTCCTTGTTCTCATCGTAGTAGAGCTGCAGCAACGAATCGTTCACCACAATCCTCTTCCAGATCTCGTCCTGTTCAATGCGATAGAGGAGAATGCCGTCTTGATATTCCTGCATCAGTTTGATGAATGCCGGATGCCGACCAGGCACCTGGCGTGCATGCTGCTCAAGGACTTTCGCCTCTGACATCCGCTCAACCATATATTCTATATTCCGGACATTCAGCACCATTGAAGTGAACTCAGCAGTGGAATTGACGTGCTGGACGAAATCTTCCACCGTGAATGAGCGATCCCCACATGCGAAGAGGAAACGACGTTTCATCTCTCTTGACAGCGTGTCGCTCCACGTAGGAGTAGATGACGTTTTTGAGCTGTCGAATGCGAGCGTAAGCTGGTGCAGCACCGCCACATCAAAACTGAGTTGGTACCGCTTCTTCAAGCCATGAACATAGTTCTGATAATTTGTCGTGTACCGCATCTGCTGGTACTGCTGACGAAGATCCTTTTCAATCTCTTGAAACGACCCAATTCCCTTCGTTTCCGTAATCTTGAAGATGTGGTAGCCGTAAGGGAGTTGAAACGGTTCGGTGACGGAATCAATTGGAGTGCCATAGAAGAGCGCTTCAATATCAGGACGAACGCGGCCACGCTCAAAGTGGCCGATATCTCCTCCATTCTGGCTGCTGCCGGGGTCCTGGCTGAACCGGCTTGCCGCTGTTGCGAAATTCAACCCACCTTGAAGCAAGCGGTAAATAGCCCACACGGAATCCCGCACCGCTACCGTGTCCGTAAGGGATTGATCAAACCTCCGGAGAATGTGGCTCACGCGCACTGCTCCTTTGTTGGGTTGTCGGGCGGTCACCTTGATCACGTGGTATCCATACTGCGTCCGCACCGGGACGTGAGTGTGCTCTCCCTCTTTGAGGCTGTAGCATGCATCCTCGAATTCTGGCACCATCCGGCCAATCGAGAAAAACCCAAGGTCCCCCTTGTTGAAGGAGGCGCTTTGATCCTCCGAGTAGGTGGCAGCAAGCGTATCAAAGCTGATTTTCTGGATCAACCCGATGACTCTCATAGCTTTGTTGTAAGCCTCAAGCGTATCAGGCGGAGTCGCATCCTGCTTGAGTCGAATCAGGATGTGGCTTGCCCGAATCTCTTCGCGCATGCGGTCGTACAATTCCTTGACCCTCGGCTCAACAAGCTCCTTCTCGAGCATGTACGAGGTCGCAACCGATACCTTGTAGCCTTCGAGCTCGTTTTGGATCGAGGTGTCTGCAAGAAGCCCACGGTCACGAGCTTCCTTCACCTTGAGCCTGAATTTGACAAGCAAATCCAGGAATCGCTCACGATCCTCAATTGATGAGGTGGTGGCTTTGTCCCAGCCGCCATTGTTCTTCGCGTAGGTATCTTCGAATTCTTCCAGTGACAGCGTTTCATCACCAATCTTCCCCAGGACTCCTGAAGAGCTGGACCCTGCACAACCGGCGAACATGACACCTAAAGCAACAACGAGTACGGGTAATAAGTGTGACTTCTTCATGCTGCGAACCTCGACGTATCGATAGTGAACAATCAAACCAGCGCAATAAAGCGTAGAAAATTAACCAAATTTGCGCCGTCAAGCAAGGAATTCGTGCGCGGGTAGTGCAAGATTGTAGTGGGACGAACTTGGAGGAACTTCGTTAATTGCCGGACTTCACGAGATCTTTCTTACGTTTCATGACTTGATTGGCACGCCAGCTCTGGACTTCGAACCACTGAGGCGAGTTGGAGCTCTGAACAAGATATTTGTCTCCATCCTTTAGATAAGCGAAGTTGAGCTGCGCACCACCGTACGAAATCTGTGCGGTGATTTTGGGAGGCTTGGACACCAGTGTATCCACAAAGTCGTCAGCCTGGAAATTTGAGAGCGATGAAAGAAGGCTGTTCACTACCCAATCCTGGGTTGAGTCTTTCCCGACCATCCACGCACTATCTTTGAACGCGAGGACAAAGATGGTGTCCCCGTACTGAAATTTGATTTCTTTGATTTTGTCCTGAGGGATGGTGAGGATTGAACGATCACGCCATTCTCTGATCGGGCGACTGAACGTGTAGCTCGACGCGCCGCTGACGAGAGCAACATCGTTGGCGGTTGTTCGTCGCGCATACAAATCTGAGAAGCTGCTTCCCACTTTTCCAATGATAAAGGCAGCCTGTTCGGATCCTCGCGCAGAGATCTTCACCAGCGTGCCTGTGGAATCGACTTGGAAGACCGACTGCTTCTCCGGCTTGCTGGAAACGATGCTCTTGACTTCGAGATTCTTGATCTCGTGTATCAGTGAAGCTACATTGGACTGATCGGCTCGATATGACAACGGCTCCTGAACAAACCACTCCACCCCTTTTTTCTCGAGCATCAGTCGCGCTGTGGGAGATTTGATCTCAATCTTGTCGACCGCCAGCGAATCGATGTTCACAAGGTACTCGCCCGACTCACCCGTCGAGCTTCGCTCCCCGGGCTTTTGCATCACGAGATAGGCAACAGTGACTAGCAGAAGAAGGATGCCGATGAGAATGTAGGTGTTGCGGTTCATAGCAGCTATGTTAATGCCCGTGAGAAACTTAGAATACAGGAGTCAGAATACAGCAATGCAGAAGTCAGAATACAGAATTCAG
>JBBTCR010000225.1:0-3346 GCA_038043105.1 Bacteroidota bacterium | reverse complement strand
CAATTGGCAATCTGTCAACCTCCCTTTTAGCCCTGTGCCTCCATCGCTCTCTTGAATGCGACCCGTCTTCGCCACCGGAACAGACCGTACGCAACAATCAGTAGCGGCGGGCCAATGAAGTTGGCATACTTTAAAAATCGCTTCGTGCCATCGGATACCTGCTCCAACGGAGGAGTCGCAACGTTCTTCGACCGGATCGTAATCAGGCCGGCGTCATCAGCAAGGTAATCAACGATGTTGGCAAAAAATGTCAGGTTGCCGCGGTTGCCCAGGAACTCGTCTTTCACGAAATCGCCGTCACCCACGATGATAATCCTGGTCTCCGGGCTTTTCGTCACGGCAGCAGCAGGTTGCTTGCCCACAAAGAAGCTCTTGAACGTGCCGTCGACCATCGCTGCGAGAGCAATCCCCTCCTCCGCAAGATCTGCGGGTGTATAGCGCTGGAGTGGGTCGATGAGGAAAAACCCTGTCTGCCGACCGCTCCGCTTTGATGAACGAACCAGCACCTCTGTTTTCAACCCTTGTGCGGAAGCCCCGCTGGTATCGAGCGAGCTGGCAAAGAAGAAGAAGACGCTTTGGAGATCTTTCACAATGGGGTTGCTCGCGCTGAAATTCGAAGCCACCGGAATGTACGGGAACGGAACCTGACTCTCAAAGGCAATAGAACCTTGCTGTTGCATTACACGGACACTGGCACATTGCGCGTCGCGCACCAGATCAGGATTAACCCGAATTCCATAGTTCTGGAGCATATCCTCGAGGCCAAGGTCAACCGGTTGCCCCATCCTCACCTGGAGATTTGCATTGATTCGGTTCAGAAGAAACGCAACTTTCCCCCCGCGCATAAGATACTGGTCAAGCTGGTACTTCGCGCTGTCTTGAAACCGGTTTTGCGGCGAAATCACCAGCAGCGCCGCGATGTCCGAAGGAACCGGCTCACCTTTGCTGAGATCAACAGGCGTCATATCGTATTGAGGGGATACCGCCTGGTAAACCTGGCGCATGCCTGAGACGTCCGCTTCTCCGTGACCTGTTGTATAGCCGATTTTCTTTTTCGTCCGCGTCGTCAATCGCTTCAACGCACTGCTGATGTCATATTCCAGCGAGCTAAGATTTTGAACGACCGGAAGAACCTCCTTGCGATCCTCATAGAGCATCACTAGACCAAGGTATCCGCGCTTTATCTCCAGCTTGTCCTCGTTCACAACCTGAACCTGGACGGGTGCAATGCCTTGCTGTTGTGCATCCTGCTCACCCTTCTCTCCTTGAGGGCTGATGAACTCATACTGCAAGTTCCCTTTTGCGTACGCCTTGTATTCATTCAAGATATCCAGGGCCGAGCGGCGGTTGTTGTTATACGGAGCAGGAAGGTCTTCGGTAAAATATGCCTTGACGGTAACACGATCATCCAGCGAGCCGACGAGATTCTTACTGGCATCGGAAAGCGTGTACACCTTCTGTGAGGTGAGATCGAGTCGACCGAATAGACGGATCGAGATAATATTGAGAACAACCAGGATCCCAAGGATCAGTGCGATCCGGACGATATTTTGAGTCCTCTGCTTCTTCATAGTTCAATCATTGTTACTATTTCGATTTTCAATTGCCAATTTGAAATTGACAATCGACAATTACTTCACCATTTCCTGCGCTCGAGCGACACGACCGTCAGATACAGCGTGAACCCGAGCAGCGAGATGAAGTAGATCACGTCGCGGGAATCAATAACGCCTCGGGCGATGTTGGAGAAGTGATAGTCAATCCCGAGAAATTCGACGATGCTTGTCAGGGACTCCGGGACATAGATCAACACCTTATCCAGCATGAACAACGCAAACACCAGCACAAACCCGATGATGAACGCGACGACCTGATTTTCGGTAAGACTCGACGCAAGCAAACCGATCGCGACATACACACCGGCCATCAGCATCAATCCCAAATACCCCCCGATCACCGGCCCGTTATCGATACTGCCGAGGAATGCAATGGTAAGATAATAGACAAGGGTGAGAAGAAGAGCGATGCCGAGAAGGACCCACGCCGCGAAGAATTTTCCTAAGACGATCTCCACATCGTAGAGCGGTTTGGTGGTGAGGAGCTCAATGGTGCCTGTTTTCTTTTCCTCCGAAAGCAATCGCATCGTAATAGCCGGAACAATGAAGAGGAACACCGCGGGGATCAACTCAAACATCAGCCGCAGCGATGCCACATTTGCCAAGAACAGGTTGCTCGTATGAAACCAGCCAATGATGGCAAGGAACACGACGATGACTACGTAGGCAATGGCCGAATTAAAGTACGACCGAACCTCCCTTCGAAAGATCGTGCCAACGTTGTTTAGGTTAGCAGACAGCGCTTTGAAGTCCAATGTCATAGAGATATTGTCGATTTCAAATTGTTGATTGCGGATTTTCGATTGCCTACCGTTGCTATCCTCTCCCACGTTCTCACCATCCTACCTTCTCACCCTCTCATTTTCTCCCCCCTTCCCCTCATCCCCTCATGCCCTCTTCCACTCATCCCCTCATTCCCTCTTCCACTCCCACTCTCATACTCTTCCCTTCTACTTTCTCCTCACATACTTACTACTCACATACTTATCTACTTACCTCATCTGCTTACTGCTTGCTGTCATCCGACCTCGTCAGCTTATGGAACACCTCTTCCAAGCTTGTCACCTTCCGCGACATTTCCAACAGAATCCACTTTTCCGCAACGGCCTGTCTGTAGAGCTCCTCTCGGATATCGCTCCCTTTCGTGGCAAGAACAAAGAACCGATGCACACCGTTGCCCCCGCCAACATACTCCACTGACTCAACATTGAGTAGAGCCTTGATTTTCGGGAAGATGTCCGTCATTGCGTTCGCGACGTTAGCTTTAAGCTCAATAGTAATCGATTCTGATCCGTGGAATTCTTGCTGCAGCTGTGCAGGTGTCCCATCTGCGACAATTGCCCCTTCGTTAATGATGATGACTCGATCGCACGTTGCCTGCACTTCGGTCAGAATATGAGTGGAGAGAATGACAGTTTTGGCGCGTCCGAGCTGCTTGATGAGATTGCGGATCTCGACAATTTGATTCGGATCAAGTCCACTCGTGGGCTCGTCCATGATGAGGACGTCTGGCTCATGGATCATCGCCTGAGCCAGGCCGACCCGCTGCCGGTATCCCTTCGACAGCTCGCCGATGTCCTTGTGTCGCACTTCCTTGAGTCCGCACACCTCGATCATATGGTTCATCTGCTGCTTGATCTTCGACTTGTCGATCCCGTGCAGTCGCGCGGCATAGTCGAGATACTCCATGACGTTCATATCCATGTACAGCGGATTCAATTCGGGCAGGT
>JBBTCR010000224.1:0-2964 GCA_038043105.1 Bacteroidota bacterium | reverse complement strand
GTCGGTGCACGCCGCGCCGTCAGCCGCGGATCAAGATGGACGGCGGCGTGCGGCCGCAAACGGTGATCGAGCTTGCGAAGGAGGCACGCTACCGCAAGCTCCCAACGGATGACCCAGATGAGCTTGCGAACTGGTTTCATCGTGGGGCCGCGCGGGGGAGTCTCCCGCTCTTCCTTGAGGGTTTCGAGCACACCTGCGGCGTCATGCAAACCGAAGAGGCTCTAGAACGTGTCGCGTACGAGATGATGGAGGATATGAACGCTGATGGCGTTGTGTACGTCGAGACGAGGTTCGCTCCAGTCTTTCACACGCATAAAGGGCTCCACTCCGAGACGGTCGTGCGCTCAGTCCTGCGTGGACTTGATCGGGGCAAAAAAGATTTCGGTGTTGAGTATGGGGTGCTCCTCTGTGCGATGCGAAATATGAAACCAGATCTCTCGGAAGAAATTGCGGAACTGGCGGTTGATTTTCGCGATCACGGGGTGGTCGGATTCGATCTGGCGGGAGAGGAAGGGGGATACCCTCCGAAGAAGCACGTTGAGGCATTTCATTACATTCAGCGCGAGAACTTCAACATCACCATCCACGCCGGAGAGGCATTCGGCAAGGAATCCATCTGGCAGGCGATTCAGTGGTGTGGCGCCCATCGGATCGGTCATGCCACTCGGCTGATTGAAGACATGAAGGTAAAAGATGGCGAGGTCCTGAGCATGGGGACACTCGCTCAATACGTGCTCGATAAGCGTATACCACTCGAGATCTGCCTCACCAGCAACATGCACACGGGAGCGGTCAAATCGTTGAAGGAGCATCCGTTCGGCACGTACTTCCGTTACCGATTCCGGGTCACGCTCAACACTGACGATCGGTTGATGAGCAATATCACGTTGACCGATGAGTACCTCACGGCCGCCGAGGTCTTTGATCTGAAATTGGAAGACCTCGAGAAGCTCACGATCAACGCCATGAAGAGCGCGTTCGTGCCGTACAAGAAGCGGATTGCCGTCATCTACGATGTCATTAAACCGGGATTTGCGGCCGCGAGGGAACGATCAAAGACGGAGGCAACATAACATCAGTGGAGGGTTTCAATTCGTGAACGCTTCACGACGAGCAGCATTGGTTTTTCTCACTTTCTTCATCTGTTTTACCACCTGTGTCATTGCTCAGCGATCACAGAAAGGAGCCTCTATGAACCATCAACACATCCACTGGTTGGGTCACGCATCCTTCCGGATTGAGGATGGTGCAACGCAGATCTACATCGATCCGTGGAAGCTTCCCGCGAACGTGCCCAAGGCGGACGTCATTTTCATCACACACGCCCACTACGATCACTTTTCGATGGAAGACATCGCCAAGATCAAGAAGGAGGGGACCGCGGTTTTTGCTCCCAAAGACGTCGCGTATCAGATCAAGGGTGTGGTGATCGCGGTTACCCCTGGAGAGATCTATAATCTGGGAGAACTGAAGGTCAAGACGGTTCACGCCTACAACATCGGCAAGCAGTTCCATCCGAAAGGGAGCAACTGGGTGGGATACGTAATCGCACTTTCGACCGGGCAAAAGATCTACCACGCGGGAGACACGGACTTCACGCCGGAAATGCGAAGCGTTGTGACGGATTTTGCTCTCTTGCCGTGTGGTGGCACATACACGATGACCGCGAAGGAAGCAGGCAATGCGGCGAATGCCTTCAAACCCCACACCGTGATTCCGATGCACTGGGGCGACATTGTTGGATCGAGCAAGGATCCTGAAGAGCTGAAGAAGACGTTCTCGGGCGAGACGGTGATCAAGTCTCCCGAAAGGTGACACATGAGGTTTGGATGGCTAGTTGTCGCGGCGATGCTTGTGTTTTCTTCATGTACGAGCACTTATCCCTATCTCATTACGACGGAGGGGTGCAACTGCGAGCGGTACGTCTTCAAGGATGCCAACCGCAAGTTCGAGGTGGAATTCACGGCCACATATCACGTCACCGATCGCGTCGAATCAACGATCGACATAGTGTTTCGCAACAAAGGCCACGATACGCTGAGCCTTCGGCAGGCATACATCAAGGGAACTTCCGCGAACGTCCGGTATCAGTTCAATGATAGGTTCCAGCCCATGCCCTACGTTGCCATTCCTCCCGGGCAGGATTATGCGATGACGCTTCATGGAATCGATACCGAAGTTGTCGAAGAACCGTGGTATAAGGTTGCCGGCGAGCGTATAACATTGGAGATCAGCGGCATCCTCTTCGGTCAGACAGCTGTGAATCCCATCCTCGTAACGCTGGTTCCGATCAACCCGAAACTCCCCTCCTGATTGCGCCACAGATCGTCGATTGATCATGAACCGGTAGTCATACGGACGTGTTCAATTTACTTGCCTTCGACCACCGCTCCCAGTCGTTCTCGATCTTTCCGTTTGATCCTGATCCGTAGAATCACCTGGTTGTCCTCATACAGACGCTCCAGGACCTCACCGGTGGCGTGGAGGCGCGAGATCAGCTTTTGATTTTCCTGCGGTATACGGAAGGTCTCTTCAACGAACTCCTTTTCCAGCAGCGTCAAGACCTCGCCTTTCAATCCGAGTATGTTGATCCCTCGAGTTGCGGATATGAAGACGCGGTGGTGGTACTCTTCGGCCAGAGAGTGGAGAACTGTCCGGTCGGCAAGGCGATCAATCTTGTTGAACACCATGAGCGTCGGTTTCTCGCCGGCCCCCAGTTCAGCCAGCGTATCGTTGGCGACGATGATTTGTTCCTTAAACCTGCTATTGGACACATCAACCAGGTGAAGCAAGAGGTCGGCCTCCGTAATCTCCTCCAACGTGCTCTTGAACGATGCAACAAGGTGATGCGGAAGCTTTCGGATGAAACCGACCGTATCGGTCATGAGGATTTGGATGGAGCTGTTAAGGGGAACAAGTCGCGTAGTCGGATCGAGCGTGGCGAACAGACGGTTCTCGACAAAG
>JBBTCR010000223.1:0-4814 GCA_038043105.1 Bacteroidota bacterium | reverse complement strand
AAGGTCGGGGCAATAGCCACGTCCTTCAGGACGTGGCGAGAATTTCCAATCAATATTTACAGGGGTTTCAACCCCTTCCAAAAAACGGTCAACTTGTGTATGTTATAGAGATCCTTCTCAGCGAGACTAAATAGTTCTCAACGAAAAAGCAAAATAATGATCCCACGCAAAGCCGCAAAGGCAACAAAGCAAATCGAATTCAAGACTTTCTTTCAGTATGGTGGTGAAAAAATACTATTTGGCCGAATCAGTTCTCACCGAAAAAGCAAAAAACTGATCTCACGCAAAGCCGCAAAGACAACAAAGCGAATCGAATTCAAGACTTTCTTTGCATCTTAGCGTCTTTGCGTGACATTTTCAGCGCGAACTAAATAGAGAAATCAAGCTTTTCGGAGATTCTCGATTCTATGTCTTCAAGCATCCTACGAATCATGTCGGAGCTATGAGAATCGATCACGCCGACTACCCCTTGACATGACTCGCATTGAACAAAGAGAAGTTTATGATCGAAACCTTTTGGAATTATTGAAACCGCCTCAAACGACTCGGACCCGTATCTGAGGCAGGTCGACATATGATTCCTCTTCTCAGGATGAGTACAGTCTTCTTAAGTAATCTACTCAAGTTGACCGCCTTGATGAAAAGGGCTAAAGCCCTTGGGGTTTTTATTGGGATTTTTCGTAACCCCGACCTGTCCCGTTGTACGGGATGCCGTAAAGCGGCAAAGGTCGGGGCAATAGCCAAGTCCTTTGGGGCGTGGCTGCAAATTCCGATCAAATTCTACAGGGGTTTCTGCGCCAGAGGTGCATGAGCTTTTGGCTCAAACCCCTTCCATAAACCGGTCAACTTGAGTAATCTAATGGTACCGAATTACACAGACAGTTTCAAATGTGATGTGTTGTCCGGCTAACCGTGCTTCGACTTGCCCTGCAAGAGCCAGAGAAGCCCGCTTCATCCACGAAGACCAAGCCGCCTCTGTGCTCGATCAGAGTCCATTCACTTCTAGCGGTAATTCCAGCCAGGCAAGTCCCACATCACGACGCATATGGCTTGCCGCTCCTTCAGGAATGCCCGTACCGGCATAGCCGTCATAGAACAACGCAAGGCGACTCCCGACCTTCAGCACTGACGGAAGTCCGATGATCTGCTTCGACCAGGTGCAGTTTGAACCGTCAAGAACCACCGCCTTGTGATCGGGATCCCACCGTTCGAGGTTCTTCGTCCAGTACACCCAGATAGCGTCGGTGTATTCCAGCCCATTCCTCAACCCAACATGGTTGGTGAAAAGAAACCATATGCCTGTCTTTTCCTCATAATACAATGAGGTGTTCTCGACCTGCTCGGCCGGAGGGACGATCGGATGTGGATCGATCCTCCACGATCCGTCCAGATCACGCGTCCGGGCAATGCCGAGTGTGCGCAGAATCGGCTTATCGGTTGAGGCGCTGAAGAACATCAGGTAACCACCGTCCTGTGCAATGATATGACCGGGACTTGCAGTAGCAGAATAGTACGTTCCGGGCTGGGGACTGAAAGGGATGATGTCGTAACGCTTGGTCCAGGGACCGGTCGGAGCGTGACCTTCTGCCTTCATCGTGAGGTAAGGAAAGGCCGGGACGAGGTTCGGCGGGGGAGAGGTATGTGGCGTGCCGAGGTAGAACATGTGCCACTTGCGCTTATCAGAGAACGTCACCCCGTATGAAGCTGAGGCCGCATCCTTCTGGCCCGGTGCGCCAAAGTCCAGTGCGGGACCTCGCGCTGTCCAGTCGGTCAGGTTGGTGCTCGTGGCCAGGCATGTCAACCAGCCCTTTGCGCCGGCGCCGTCGTAGTGCATGTAGTATGTGCTCCCGTACTGCCAGACCCAGATATCCCTCGCGCCGAGAGAATCGCACCCACGCGGTCCGTCGCCGTGACGAAAGACAATTCCGTGATCTTTCGCTTCGAGCCGGTAGCGGGCGACGGGTCGACCATCGGGGTAGGCAAGAGGCTTCCGGACAGAATTCAGGCGAGTGCCGGAGTGCTTCTGAAGTAGTTCCTTCTCCTCACCTGATTCCGTCGCACCGGATCCGCCTCGATGAGGATGAATCATCCGGGCGAAGACAATCTGTTTTGGAGTGTCAGGATTCGCGAGAACGAGCGCGATGGCAACCGTAACCACCGGGTGGAACAGTAGCCTCTGCCTTGATCTATTCATTGAGGACCTTTCAGATGCTTTGAGAAACGAAGTGATACGCGCCCGACGCAACGGCAAGTACGGCACACCCATTCTCCATTCTCAGGTACTTCACCTCCTTCACCTGCCGAGGCGGACCACAAACTCCCTTCAAAGTTAACCGTTCAGCCATCAAACGTCAACTTTCCCCGGATTCATGGTTTCAATCAACAGTTTGCTTAGAAAGCACATCAGTTTCCCGCTACAATGTCACGAGAAGAATCCCCCTAGCCCATTTAGCTTCACGAAGGCGGGCCCGCCCCCCGCCAGACCGCTTTTTGCCATGCCCTGGCGGGCTGGCGAACGACGAAGGCGGGCAGGCAGGCAGACTTATCGGCGAAGATCCCGATCCGCCACCCCGATGAAACACGTCGGGGCAAGCCGGCGGACGGGGCAAGTGGGTAGGAGTTTTTCACCCGCAGGTGAATACTTCATTGCCGCTCCGCTATCGACCTCTTTAGAAAGCTTGTCGCCTTTCACTGTGCATCGCACCATCATTCGTGGAACTTTTCGCTCGCCCATTCGGTTGCAGGTTTTGCTGTTTCGCCCGGCCGCGTGTCCAGCCGGCTGCGACGATCTACCACCGTTACCATACAAGAGAGAATTAGCGCACGCATACAGCCGAGGAGGAAAAATGGTTCACTATCCCATCACCGAAGACCATGTCCGCTTCTACCAGGAAAACGGGTACATCCGTCTGGACAATGTCCTGACGATGGAAGAAGTGGAGGTTCTCCGAAAGGCTCTCGCGCGGGCGGTCGAGGACAAGAACAAATACAATCTCAACCTCGGCCCTCGAACGGATGAAGGATATGCGAAAGTGTTTCTTCAGATGGTGAACCTCTGGGAACGGTATCCGGTGATTGAAGACTACATCCACAATGTCCGGATTGCGGAAATCGCTCGCAAGCTGACCCGCTCATCATCCGTCCGGCTCTGGCACGACCAGGCCCTGATCAAGTATCCGAAAGACAGCAAGGCCACCGCCTGGCATCAGGACACCGTCTACTGGCCGATGAACGAAGCGGGAGGGCTTTCATGCTGGATGGCGCTCGATGAGGTGACAGTGGAACGAGGCTGCATGTGGTTCGTGCCGGGATCCCACAAGTTGGGTCCTCTTCCCCCCGTCGATCTTGGAAACGTATCGGCCGACAACTTGGATTCTGTCCTGCCCGAATCGTTCCGCGGAGTGAAACCGGTTGCGATTGAGCTAACGCCCGGGAGTTGTACGTTCCACAATGGTCTTACGTTCCATTACGCCGGTCCGAACGTCACAGACATTCCGCGACGGGCGATGGTGACCATCTTCATTCCAGCCGGGATAACCTATAAGAAACACCCACACATCATTGGGGACCGCAGCGGACTCGTGCCGGGCGAGGAGTTTCACGGGCCGCTTTTCCCGATTCTTGCGCGAGGCTGAGTCCCGATGTAACGATATCCCATCGGGACGTTTTTCCGTTGGGGCCCACCGCCTTTCGACCCTTGGACTTATCTCAGGGTCGAACCTTAAGCTCGTCGAAAGGTTCGACTTCGTCCGCCAGCGGCGGACTTCGCCCAGGACAAGCTATCCCGCTTCAGAAGCGGCGGGGACACACACAACGTGCAACGTCTAAAGAACGATCCCGATCTGAGAAACCACGTTGCGACCTTTTGTTCTGGGCCAAAACTGTGCCATCATACGCCATTTTTTTCCTTAGTGTCCACGCTTGAGCGCTCTGCAATTTGCCTTTCAATCTGAACTGCAGTAGCTTTATAGTGTAGCATCTATCGGTGAGTCCTATGATCGGGGCGACCATTTCACACTACCGCATGTTTGAGAAGCCGGGCGAGAGTGGGATGTGAGTTGTGAACAAATTTATGATCCTTATCTTTGAACAATCCGAAAGGAGACGGCCATGGCAAAGGCACAGCGTGTAATCTATTTCAAGGCGAGCGTCGAAGATAAACCGGGGGCCCTGCTTGCGATCGCAAAAGATCTGAAGTCCAAGAACCTTGGTCTCGTTGGACTCTTGGGATATGGTACGGCGCCAGGGCATGCAGAGGACTATGTGATTCCCAAGAACGCTGACAAGCTTCGCACTGCTTGGAAAGCCTCGGGGATCACGTTTGAGGAAGGAACGGGCTTTTTCTTGAAAGGCGCTGATAAGACTGGAGTACTTGTCAAGAGCTTGGAAGCAATTGCGCAGGCGGGCATCAACATAGTTGGCATTAGCGCACTTGCGGTGAAAGGCCAGTACGGAGCGTTTTTGTGGGTGGCTCAATCGGATGTTGAAAAGACCGCGCAGGCCCTGGGTCTCAAGTAAAGTCCCGCTATTTTTCACAGGAAAGATCCCTGCCTGACCCACTTGGTTCCACCAAGGCGGGCCCGCCCCCGGCAGACTGCTCTTTGCCATGCTTTGGCGGGCTGGCGAACGACCGCGGTGAGCACCACCTATGTTCGGTCGGGCAGGCTCATCGGTGAAGATCCCGATCCGCCACCCCGATCAAAAACATCGGGGCAAGCCGGCGGACGGGGCAGGCGCCGAAAGAAGAGTTCGGGGTGAATCGGCTGGGATTTTTCCTTTTAGGTCGGATTTCTCAAAGAGACTCCAATTTCTTC
>JBBTCR010000222.1:0-6261 GCA_038043105.1 Bacteroidota bacterium | reverse complement strand
ACCGTTGCGACTGCAAGCGAAATGAGATGGTGCGATGAAACCACAATCCGCACCTACCGTATCCCAGGTCTCATGCTGATGGAAAATGCCGGCAGGGGAGTGGCAGCGGTCGTCGAGCAGCACTTTTCGCGTCTTGGTGGCGAGCAGGTTCTGATTTTCTGTGGAAAAGGGAACAACGGAGGCGATGGATTTGTCGTCGCTCGACATCTCCTCAACGCGGGCGCGAACGTGACAGTCATAATGCTCGCTTCTGCCCGTGAACTTAAGGGCGATGCGAAGACGAACTTTGATATCCTCAAGCGCGTGCAGAAGTCGAGTTCAGACACCCTCTCACTAGTATCCTATTCCAAAGCTCTTCTGAAAAAACTCCCAAAGCCCAAGTTGATCATCGATGCGATTTTCGGCACGGGATTTAGCGGCGCAGTTCGCCAGCCGGTTCTCGACATCATCAGCTGGATCAATCAACGTGGTGTCCCTGTCGTTGCTGTGGATATTCCTTCTGGAGTCGATGGGACAACCGGTGTAGTGATGAATACCGCCGTTAAGTCTACCCATACCGTCACATTCGGCTTGCTCAAGACCGGGCTTCTCTGCAACCAGGGGCAGGACTACGTTGGAGAGATCAAGGTGGTGGATATCAGTATCCCGAACGCTGTTCGATATTCACCAAAGTTGAAAACCTTCCTCGTGCAGGGGCAGGACGTACGGGCTGTGCTCCCCTGGCGGCCATCGACAGCACATAAGTATTCCGTTGGTAAAGTCTTTATCCTCGCGGGATCAAAAGGATTCACCGGTGCGGCGTATCTCTGCGCGACGGCTGCGCTCAAGGCAGGAACGGGCGCGGTTATTCTCGGGACGCCGGAAAGCGTGTATCCAATTCTGGGGCGACGGCTCACAGAGACAATCGTGACTCCACTACCGGCGACATCCGAAGGAACTATCTCCAAAGCTGCCGCAGGAATCATCCGAGAGAAACTTGAATGGGCTGACGTTGCTGTCATTGGTCCTGGGTTATCGACAAACGCGGAGACTCAGGATCTCATCGATAGCATCATTAGAAATTATAGCGGGAAGATGGTCATTGACGCCGACGCGCTGAGGTCGATTGCTCGCGTCGGACTGAAAAACCTCAAGCGATTGAAAGGTTCATTCATTTTGACACCGCATTCCGGTGAACTCTCCAGACTGATCGATGTCCCTTCTAAAGAGATCGAGACGAATCGAGTGCAGGTGGCGCGGGATGGCGCCACAACGAGCGAAGCAACAATAGTGCTCAAGGGAGCTCCGACAGCCACTGGGACAAGTGATGGGAGAGTGTACCTGAATTCGACAGGAAACCCCGGCATGGCGACCGTCGGCTCAGGAGATGTTCTCGCGGGCATTATTGCCTCACTCTGGGCGCAGGGAATGGAGCAGGAGGCTTCCGCCTATTCCGGTGTTTTCCTGCATGGGCTCGCTGGGGATATCGCGCGCGACGCATACGGAGAGCGTAGTGTCGTTGCCCAAGATCTCATCGACAAGCTTCCGACCGCAATCAAAGCCGTGGAGGAGCAGACGGCCTTTTGAAAAACGTGATCAAATATCAGCTGCCGCCGCTCCTCTGGGTTGCTCTCATCTATATAGTGTCTTCTATTCCCAAATTCCACCCGACGTTCGAGATGCCTCTGGGTGTGGACAAGATCGTTCACGCTATTATGTTCTTCGCGCTCTGCTTGCTTGTCCGAAGAGCCTTTTTCTATCAGGACGTCTTCCGCTTGCTCAAGGCATACTCACTGCTTGGGGCTCTTATTTTCGCCGTCGTCTATGGAATACTCGATGAGTATCATCAGCAGTCAGTGCCGGGCCGGGTGCCCGATTTCTACGACGTTTTGGCTGATACCGGTGGCGCTTTGCTCTACGTGGCGTTTTCGTGGATGATTCGTCGCCCCACCGCGAGTGAAGAGGCGTCACAAGAAAGTTGACAGATGGCGGATTTCTGACTATATTTTGTCTGCAATTGTTGATTCCGCCGAGAGAGCTACTACCCGGCGGATTTTTGTTCTTGTGCGGTCTCCACTATTGATCGCAGGGCTTACACTCATTTGAACTTTCGACTCCTCGCCACCGACGGAAAAGCTCGTGCAGGCGTTTTGGAAACTGCCCACGGTCTGATCGAGACGCCGATGTTCATCCCGGTTGGCACGCAGGGGAGTGTGAAGGCCATTGAGCAACGCGAGCTGCTTGACCTGGGGGCCCAAATCATCCTGGGGAATACGTATCACCTGTATCTCCGCCCGGGAGTGGAGGTGATCGAAGCAGCGGGTGGATTGCACAAGTTCATCGGGTGGAACAAGCCCATTCTAACGGACAGCGGGGGCTATCAAATCTTCAGTCTGACTGATCTGCGGGACATCGAAGAAGAGGGGGTGACGTTCCGGTCGCATTTGGATGGCTCGACACACATCTTCACGCCGGAATCGGTGATCGCAATTCAACGGCATCTTGGGTCTGATATTATGATGGTGCTCGATGAGTGTGCACCGTACCCCTGTGAGCTTGAATATGCCCACCGATCAAACGGCTTGACCATCCGCTGGGCAGAGCGATGCAAAAATGCGTTTGAGAAAGATCGGCCCCGATACGGTTACCCTCAAGCCTTGTTCGGGATCGTGCAAGGGAGCGTCTTTCGGGAGATTCGGGAGTTGAGTGCTCAGGCTTTGGTGAAGATGGATTTCGACGGCTACGCGATCGGCGGGTTGGCAGTAGGCGAGCCGGTCGAGCAAATGTATGAGATGACCGAATTGTGTGAGGCCTTTCTCCCCCGGGAGAAACCCCGATACTTGATGGGCGTGGGTACGCCGCAGAATCTGCTCGAATCCATCGAGCGCGGCATGGACATGTTCGACTGCGTTTTGCCGACGCGCAATGGACGCAACGCGAACCTTTTTACGCGCACTGGAAGTCTAAATATCCGGAATGCAGTCTACAAGAACGATTTTACACCTGTAGACTCCGAGTGTCGGTGTTACACGTGTACGAATTTCACTCGAGCATATCTTCGTCACCTCTTCCAGGCGAAGGAGATTTTGGCGCTCCAGCTAGCAACGATTCATAATCTGTCGTTCTACCTCTGTCTAATGCGGGAAGCGCGCAAGGCAATTCAACAGGGGCGTTTCACGGAGTGGAAACAGAGAATCTTGTCGGGCATTCGCACCGACGAGGCTGTTGTTCAGTAGATCGATTCATTCCATCATAAGAACTCACGGAGGATACCTTGATCGGATACTACATTCTTGCGCAGCAAACGCCTGATGCGGGAGGTGGCTTCATGCAGACCATCATCCTGTTCGGTCTCATCTTTGTCATCTTCTACTTCATGATTATCCGCCCTCAGCAAAAGCGGCAGAAGGACCGTCAGAAAATGCTGGATGCGGTGAAGAAGGGGGATAAGATCATCACCGGCGGCGGCATTCACGGCACTGTCGTCGGGATGGAGGAGAAGACGGTTCTCGTTCAAATTGCTGACAACGTGAAAGTGAAGCTCGACAGGGGTTCAGTCACTGCGGTCATCAGAGAAGCAGAACCGGACGACAAACCCAAACAGTAGCCTTCTTTCAGTTGCTCCACCAGATTTGAGGTACGCTATGAGGGATCTTCATAAATCCGGATTCGATACGATTGAATCAGCGGTCGAGGATTTTCGCGCTGGGAAGATCGTCATCGTCGTCGATGATGAGGAACGAGAGAACGAAGGGGACTTCATCGTTGCTGCAGAGAAGACCACGCCCGACGTCATCAACTTTCTGACCAGGGAAGGGCGCGGCGTCGTTTGCGCGCCCATCACGAGCGGGCGGGCTGCCGAGCTTGGCATCGACGCCATGGTCGAATCCAATACATCGCTCCACGAAACGTCATTTACGGTTTCCATAGATTACGTGCATGGGGCATCGACCGGCGTCTCTGCAGCAGATCGAGCGGCAACGGTTCGTGCTCTTGCTGACCCGAAAACAAAGCCAAACGACCTCGCCCGGCCGGGCCATCTCTTTCCGCTAAGGGCGTCCGAAGGTGGCGTCCTGAGACGGGCGGGTCACACCGAAGCGGCCATCGATCTGTGCCGTTTGGCTGGATTGTATCCTGCCGCAGTTCTTTGTGAGATCTTGAACGAAGATGGGACGATGGCACGGGTTCCTCAGCTACAGCATATCGCCCGGAAATTTGGCATAAAGATAATTTCCGTGAGGAGCTTGATTGAGTTTCGCATGCGGCGCGAGAAGCTTGTCCATCTTGTTGTCACGACGAAACTTCCTTCCAAGTTCGGCGATTTTATGATCCATCTGTACAAGAGCGAAGTGGATCACAAGGAACACATTGCGTTGGTCAAAGGAGACATCACGCCGGACATCCCTGTGCTCGTTCGCGTCCACTCCGAGTGTCTGACTGGGGACGTGTTCGGCTCCCTGCGCTGTGACTGCAACGAGCAGCTGATCGCTGCCATGCAGATCGTCGAGAAAGAAGGGCGAGGTGTCGTGTTGTACATGAGGCAGGAGGGGAGAGGCATCGGGCTTCTGAACAAGCTGAAAGCATATAGGCTCCAGGACGATGGGATGGACACCGTAGAGGCAAACGAGAAACTTGGATTCCGGGCGGATTTGCGAGACTACGGCATCGGCGCGCAGATTCTTCACGACCTTGGGGTCGGCAAGATGCGGCTGATGACGAACAATCCAAAAAAACTCGTCGGGTTGCACGGATATGGACTGGAGGTCGTGGAACGAGTTGCGCTTGAGGTCGATCCGAATTTCTTCAATGAGCATTACCTCAAGGCAAAGCGAGACAAGCTCGGACACTTGATTCTGATCGAACGTTAGGAGATCCCGCTCATAACATCGTGTGGAGCGTGTCACATCCGCGACTTTTCCCTTGCGTCTCACTGATTTTTCTTCTACTTTGCATCCGAATCAAGCACAGCCACCATCTCTTAAGGCCGGGATGATGGCTTTTCTTTTTGACCTCACACATTCTGTCAAGGTAAGGGAGAGCACTCAGGGTTTTCCGGAGGATCTATGGGTGAGAAGAATAACGGCAGCGTGTATTTGACCCGGGAACGTCTCGTTGAATTGGAGGCGGAGCTGAGGGATCTGAAGATCAACGGGCGGGCCGAGATGGCGCAGAAGATTGCCGAAGCGCGGGGTCACGGCGACCTCACGGAGAACGCTGAATACAACGCCGCCAAAGAGGCACAAGCGCACCTTGAACATCGCATTGCGAAACTCGACGAGACGCTTTCACGTGCTCGTATTATCGAGAGCTCTCAGCTTCCCAATGACAAAGTGTACATTCTCTCCCTCGTCAAATTGCAGGACTTGAAGACAGGGGAAACCATCGAATATCGTCTCGTCTCTCCCGAAGAAGCTGATTTTGACAAGAACAAGATTTCCGTCACATCGCCGATAGGAAAAGGGCTTATGGGAAAGGCGAAGGGCGACGTTGTCGCAGTGAAGGCTCCCGCAGGGGAATTGCGATACAAAATCCTTGAGGTCGGCAAATAACAGCCCTTGGTCGATGCGGGATTTTTCGCAATGATACAAGAAGACGCTTCCCAATTGCTCCGCCTGATCCTACCATCAAGCTCCAGCCGCTTTGCATAGACCAATCCTTCCCCAGGGGACGTTGTCCTGATGCCGAAAAATCTTGAGCTCAAAGCATCGTATTATTCGCTCGCAGCCGCTCATGACGTCGCTCGACGGATCGGTGCTCGGCACGTTGGCACGATGCGCCAGACTGATACTTACTATCGTGTGCGGTCGGGACGACTGAAACTGAGAGAGATCAATCGCAAAACAAGCGAGCTAATCTACTATGAACGGGCGAACCGTCATGGGAGTCGGTATTCCACCTATGCTGTGATTCCTCTGCAGGAAGCTCGCGCTATAAAGAAAGTTCTTCGCGCCGTCCTGGGAGAACTGATTGTTGTGAGGAAGGAGCGGACGCTGTTTTTGTACAAGAATTGCCGCATTCACTTGGATCGCGTTCAGGGACTTGGCTTGTTCATCGAATTCGAAGTCTTGGCGAGACGTGGAAAAAGGCAGGCCGAAGAACTGATGCGATTCCTAAGAACGGAATTTGGCATCCATGAGGATTTTGTTCTTGCTGGCTCATATAGTGATTTGCTGCAAAAGAGGAACTGAACGTGGTACAAAGTGTGTTGCGAAAAGCGACCCGCGAGAAAAAAATTCTAAGTTCGCGCTTGACTTTCTCGTTGAAGCGGTCTATATTTTTAAC
>JBBTCR010000221.1:0-8421 GCA_038043105.1 Bacteroidota bacterium | reverse complement strand
GCAGCATCGTTGTAGCGGCGCTCCTTGTAGTACAGCTTTCCAAGCTTATTGTGAACCTCCGCCCGCGTTGAGTCGAGCTCAATTGACTTCTCATACTGTGTAATGGCAAAGGCCGTGACCCGCCTACTGTAGGCGTCTCCTAATCCTTCGTACACTAACGCCCAATTAGGGTCCGCTTCCTTCGCTTGGCTGAGAACGACAATAGCTCGGTCAACCGAATCCGCCTCCAGCAACAAATACCCAAGTTCGGTTAACAACCTTGGATCGTTCTTTTTCTCAGCCAGGCCCGCCTTCAAGGTGTTGTACGCCGCATTGACATCCTTTTGAGTCTTCTCTACTCTCGCCACCAGAAGATAACCGTTGGCGTTTGCCTCATCCAGCGATATCGCTTTCTGGCCTGCCACCTTTGCAGAATCAAGGTTTGAGACTTTGAAGTATGCCCCGCCAAAGAGCAACCACGCGTCGATGTTCTTAGGATTCGTCGTAAGAAACTCACGAAAAACGGCAATTGCTTCTCTCGTCTTGCCCTGATTGAGCAGTTCTTTTCCTTTTTCGAGCTGCGCTTGCGCGAGCACCGCCGTCGGAAGAACTACGCAGCATAGCATAAGAATAGCAACGAGTTTTTTCATTGCAGGACTACTCCTGAGTGAGTTGAATAACTCGGTACGGCATCATTTTGGGAACAAGTCCAGCATCCAAAAAAATCTTCTGCCCAGTCATGCTTGCGACAAAAGTGCTGAAACCCTGTGCAACCCCGGGACTTTTCTCCGAAGTGTAGACGTAAAGCAAATAGGTGAGTGGATACGCAAGATCATAGATATTTTGTTGGTGTAGCTTTACAACTTCCATCCCATCTTTATCCATCGCCTGGATGTCAAGGATATGAACATACTTCTTGAACCGCTGATCGCTCGCCCGACTCGTATCCTTCCAGGCTGCAAACGAAATTACTCCGATGGCAAACGGATGCGATGCAACATACTCGATTACGCTGCTCTGCGACGGGGCAACAAAAGAAGGGATGACATCTCTCTCCAACGTGAAGAAATACCGCGTGAGCAGCTCATACAGACCGGAGTTCTTGCCTGTGAGACACAACTCAATCGGTCCTGTCAGTTTTGAGCTAGGGATCTTATTCCAAATCGTTACCGTACCTGCAACGATTGACCCAAGGGTCTCTATAGAAAGAGATGCTGTTTTGTTCGACGAATGGGTAAGGATGGCAAGTGCATCGCGCGCGATCTCAGTTTCAACAACACTCATCCCCCCTTGTCGAACCGCTTCTCGCTCCTCGGCATTCAACGACCGATCTATCACGATGCATCGAGTGCTGTCGTTGATCATGTGCACGATCGCTTCACGGGTTGTCATTCCCAACACCTGCACTTGAACATCGGCAAAAATACGATGATACTCCTCCGCCTGTCGCTGAACAAGCAGCAAGTGCGATTCCGTCGCGAGCACTTCCAGCGTACCGGTTCTGATATCCGATCCCTGTTGCTGTCCACAGCCGACCAGGATCACCAGAACCAGTACGCATAACGACAACAAGGTCTTCATCGATCCATTCTCTCAGCCCGGGACGCCCGAGTCCGTGTCACCGCAAAGCGGAAGATGCCGAACAACACCAGAACGATCCCAAACGTGATCCGGAACTTCGAGGGCATCCCTTCATTGACCACCAGACCAGTCAAAACCAGGATGCCAAAGATCGTCACCAGTCCAGATATGGAGTATCCGAGGATCTTCGAAACATCCACCTGCTTCAATGATCATTTCCCTTGCAGCTTGAATCGGAATGGGATAGAGACCCACACCGACACCGGACCGTTCTTCATCATCGCGGGCGTAAAGACCCACTGCATTGCTGCATCTTGTGCCGGCTGATTGAAGATCTCCGCGTCGCTCTTCATAACCACGGCTTTCCTGGCTTTCCCTTCCTTGTCAACCCAAATTTTTATCCACACCGTCCCTTCAAGTCCGGCACGCGTGGCAAGATCAGGATACTTTGGGGTAATCTGCTTGATCGGTTCCGGACCTTTTTCGTATGGGACATAGTCAGCCGGTGGCTCTTCCTCCTCAATCTTGATCTCTTCTTTACCTCCGCCCGTAGGGCCAGTCGTCGGTAGCACGGTTTGCTGGCTCAGCTCCAGTTGCGTCGCGATGGTTTGTTCAGGACTAACCTCAGCATCTGGCACGGGCACGGGGATACCAACGCTAGGCCTCACGGCAGCACCTGTGACTGCTACGGCGGGAGCAGCATTTTGGATCGAGGGGGGCGCTCCCAACTCGCTGTATTTCAAAAGGCGTATTGTGCGCGTTGGTTCGTTTTCTTGGGTCAGATAGACAGTCCCCCAGTAGACACCCATTCCCAGGAAGTGGAAAGCCCCGGCGATGACCAACCCGCGCACAAGATAATTTCTGTATGACTTCTTCAGCTCGGGGGCACCGTAGTTTGTATGATATTTTACCTCGAGTTGTTGCATAGACTTCCTCTCCTTCCCTTATGAGGCCCTTGCTTTTTCGATTTGACGCTTGTCATACTCATTCATCGGAGCAAGGCTGAACCTTGTGATGTTGGCAAGGTTCAATTCGTCAATCATGTCAACCATCATCTTATACGTGCTCTCGCGATCGATCTTCACCAGAGTGATCAACTTTGGGTTGCTTTTATTGCGCTCGAGTAACAGAGAATGAAGATCTTTGAACTCAATATTCTTCGCGGGCTCCCTTGCCATACACCAGAAAATGGAATTGTCTGGCGCTACACGAATCGTAAGTAAGTTCGATTCAGCGACCTCAACGGTGCTTTTCTCATCAGGCGGTAGGTTTAGCTCCATCGTTTGAGGCTTGCTGAAGTAGGTCGTCAGCATGAAGAAGGTCAGTAACAGCATCACAACGTCCACCATCGGCGTCATATCGATGCGAACGCCTACCTTGCGCTTTCTTCGGTGCTTCTTGCCAGCCTTCCGGGCCGCACTTTTCGATTCACCAGTTTCAACAGCTGCCATAGTTTACACTCCATTCACAATTAGGTTTTCTCGAGTTCGGTGACCATATTAAACCGAGTGATCTTTTTAAGCTGCATGATATCCATCACGTCTTCGACGGGACCGTAAGGAGCTCCTTTGTCTCCTTTCAAGACAGCACGAAGCTTCGGATTGGCAATTCGAGCTTGGACGAAGAGGTTGCCGAGTTGTTCCTTATCGACCTCAACCTCGGGCCGCAATTTGTTCTGCTCACCGAAGAGCTGGGCGCGAAGATGTTGAGAGTCAACACCCAGGAAGATTCGCCCTTCTTTCGTGATTGTCACGATCATGACATCCGATTCCGGTAATTTGAAATCCGAGTGAGATGCCGGCAGGGTGATCTGGACCTCCTCTTGCGGTCGAAATTGCGTGGTCATCATGAAGAACGTCAGGAGCAACATCACCACGTCCACCATCGGCGTCATATCGATCCTGACTGAGATTCGGCCTTTCTTAAGTTTTGGCATAGGACGACCTCACCCTTATTTGGATTTTCCGCCTGGGAGTTTTTCTGCAAGCGTCTGCACGATCGAATAGCTTGCCTCGTCGATCATGTAGGTGAAATTATCGACTTTCGTCGTGAAGAAGTTGTACGAAAGAATACCCGCGATCGCTGCGATGAGTCCGCCAGCGGTGTTGACGAGAGCCTCAGAAATCCCCAGCGCAAGTTGAATTGGGTCTGGGGAACCAGCACGCGCCATAGCCCGGAACGCTTTGATCATCCCCAACACGGTACCCAAAAGGCCCCACAGAACGGAGATCGTGGCAATCGTTGAAAGGGCAACAAGGTTTTTCTCGAGCAGAGGCACTTCAAGCATCATCGCTTCTTCAATGGCCCGTTGAACATCAGCCATCATTTCCTTCTGGCTCTTAATATCTCCTTCTTGAACCAGCATCTTGTACTTGTCCAAGCCCGTGCGAATGATGTTTGCGCAGGAACCGCGCTGTTTGTCACATGCCGCAATGCCACCGTCGATGTTTCCCTTGTTGATATCTTGTGTCACATTTTTCAGGAACACAGCGAGTGAACCGCGCCCCTGAGCCTTCCGCAGCGAGAAGACGCGCTCGAAGATAAACGTCACAACCATGATGGTCATCGCGATCAACCCGACAACCAGGTATCCACCATCCTTGATGTAGTCCGGCATCATATATTCGAAAATGACATACGCAAGGACCAAGGCGATGATGAGAACCGTCGTAATGAACACAGATTGTTTCATAGGTACTCCTTAGATTATGTGGTGAAATGGAACCGTGAAGAACAAACTAGGAGTCTGGGAACACCATCTTGCATCACACGTTGATTCTGCCCCAAGTGGGGAAAAGCTACTTGCTAATGCTTGACTGCGCTAAGCGTGTGGTGAATTCACCCTAACATTTTTTCATAAAGAGGATTTCTCGGACACACTCCTAGAAACTCTTTACGGCATCGTCGCGCGTCTCTTCCACATCGAAGACGCTCGCCAGCCGTGTAATCACGAACACATTCTGAACCCCCTTACCCATTTCGCACAGCTTGATTTTACCCCCAGCTTTTGTGTACATCGTGTGAATGCCAACAAGCGCACCGATACCAGAGCTGTTGATGTAGGATACGCCACCCAAATCCAACACCAGTTTCTTGTTGCCTTGCTCCAGCAAATCGCGCGCCTTGGTCTTCAGCTCGTCTGTCTCATCACCGCCAATCAGCGATCCGCGCGGCTCGAGGACAGCAATCTCGAGGTTGTTCATCGTGGTGACTTTAACTGCCATACCTCCTCCCTCTTGTTTACTTTAGGGGTGATAGCGCCTGGTTCAGGACCAAGCTCGTTTTGCATTATCTGAAAGGGGGGCTGCAATCGCTGTGCCGCGAGCAACAAACGAAAAGGGCTGAAAAAGATGGATCCTGACAGACATTGCTTTCAACTTAAGAGGGGTTCGGATTGAAGAATGCAATGCACCTTTGAAGTATAGAGGGCTTGCGTGGAGTAAGTTGTTGAGTCGAAAGGAGATGCGTGAGCTTGCAAATTGCAGGGCGCCGAGGGTCTTTCACAACCCATATTTCTTCCGCTTGCGCCACAAGGTTGCGGGATCAATTCCAAGAATTTGCGCGGCCTGATCATAATCCTTGGCGTGCTGGAGGACTTTCTTGATGTGGATTTTCTCCATTTCCTCAAGCGAAAGATCGCTGACTGGGCGCTCGAGGGTGGATCGGATCTCTTCCGGAAGGTGCGAGAGTTCAATGGTACCATTTTTAGCAAGTATGATCGCGCGCTCCATGACGTTTTCCAGCTCGCGAACGTTCCCACTCCATCGGTATGCGCGTAGGGCCTTCATAGAGTCGGGTGAGAGTTGGATCGGCATGTCCTTTCCAAATTTCTTCAGGAAGTGTTGAATCAATAACGGAAGATCTTCTGAGCGTTCACGCAACGGCAGTAGCTTAACCCTCACCGCATTCAGCCGATAGAACAAGTCATCGCGGAATGCCCCTTCTTTCATCGCTTCCTCGAGATTGCGATTCGTAGCCGCGATGACTCGAACATCCACCTTTCGCGGCTCGCTCTCGCCCAAACGCTCAAACTCTTTACTCTGCAACACGCGCAAGAGTTTTGCCTGAATTCCAAGCGAGAGGTCGGCCACCTCGTCAAGAAAGATCGTGCCGCCGTCGGCGAGCTCGAATCGCCCCTGACGGTCCTTCACCGCTCCCGTAAACGCTCCACGGACGTGACCGAAGAGTTCACTCTCCAGGAGTTGTTCTGGCAGCGCAGCGCAATTCACTTTCACAAACGGTTTCTGTGAGCGCGGGCTCCGCTGGTGAATGTACTGGGCAAAGAGCTCTTTTCCCGTCCCACTTTCCCCTTCGATCAGTATCGTGATCGTACTTTCCGCCATGCGCGCCGCGAGGTCGAGCTGAGAAAGCAACTCGCGATTGCGCGTGATGATTTCGCCGCTTCCCTGCGATTCAGCGAGCTGATCGCGGAGATTCTTCACCTCTTGCTCAAGCTGGTGGTGTTCCCAAGCCTTTTGAGCAAGGAGCTGTAGTGCCTTGAAGTCAAAAGGCTTCTGTAAATAATGATAGGCTCCTTTCTTCACCGCTTCAATAGCGCTGTCGATGGAGCCGTGCGCGGTAATAATGATCACGGTCGTTTCAGGCGAATACTTCTTGATCTCCTCCATCAATTCCATTCCATCAACCGGCGTCATCTTGAGGTCGATAAACGCCATATCGAACTGCTCGCGATGCAGGATTTCCAAGACGTCTTGAGGCTTGGAATAGAGCCGCGTCTCATATCCGATCGAGCTGAAACAAATACCCATCGTTTTCAGGATATTCAACTCGTCGTCTACGACCAATACTTTGGGGACTCGTGATTGCATTTATGACGTCCGTGACCGAGGAATGGTAAAGTAAAACGTGCTCCCCTTGCCGACAATGCTCTCAACCCAGATTCTTCCGCCGTGAGCTTCTACGACTTCCTTGGCAATAGCAAGCCCTAATCCCACCGACCCTGGCGTCGAATCCGTTGCCTGCTTGACCTGCACGAACTTATCAAAGATCATCTCCACGGAATCTGCCGGGATGCCGCGCCCCGAGTCAGCAACCGAAACTCGAACCGAGTCGTTCTCAATATCGGAATGGATTGTGACCTTGCCATTCTCAGGCGTATAGCGCAAGGCATTGCTGACCAAGTTGGCAATGACCCACGAGAGCTGCTGCTGGTCACCCGGCACTTCCGGTGTTGTTGGCGAAATATCGGTCTCGAGCTGAATGCCTTTTTCTCGGAATTGCAGCCGCAGGGGTTTCAGCGCTTCGTCGATGACCACCCGCAGGTTCACGCTCTCCCGTTTCATTTCGTACTTGCCGGACTCGAGGCGGGAGAGATCGAGTAATTCCTGCACAAGCTTCGTCAAGCGCTCGCAATCATCCTTTGCCGTCGAGAGCATGTCCCGTTGGCGTTCATTGACCTGTCCGAGCACCTCCTGCGACAAGATATCGACGGCCATATTGATCGACGTCAGCGGCGTGCGCAATTCGTGCGAGACTGTGGCCATGAACTCGGATTTCATGCGATCAAGGATTTTGAACCGCGTGACGTCCTGCAAGAGGGTGACGACACCTTGAACGCTCCCGTTCTCGTCAATAATCGTTGTGTGCCTCGGCCGGAAATAAAGTGTTTGCTCACCTTGTTGGATCGACAGAAGAGGATCTCGCTTTGCCTGCTCCTCTTCCTGCGTTCCCTCCGGACTCAGCACTTTAATCCAGCGTTGATTCCGCACAATCTCGTGGAGAGGCTTGCCCTGCCAATTATTCCCTACGATGCTCAGAGCTCTCTTCGCCGCCTGATTCATGTGCAGGAGCTGGCTCTCCTGATTGGTGACAATTACGGGATCAGGGATGCCTGCTACGATCGCTTCAGACTTTTTCTTTTCTGCAATTAACTGATGGACGTTCATCGCTTCGTATTCCCGCAAACGCTCCGTCATCTTATTGAATTCTTGACTGAGCTCACCGATCTCGTCGTCCGTTGTGATGTCAATTTTCTGGTTGAGATGCCCCCTGCTGATGCTTCGCACCGTTTGCGTGAGCTTCTCCGCGGGCTTCACGATCATGCGCGTAAACTGAATACTTGCGACAATGCTCAGCACCACCGAAGCAACCAATGCAAAAATGAGCGTGAATGTTGTGTTTCGCGCTGTGCTGCGCACCTTCGTTTCTGTCACCTCCATCTCTTGCTGACTTGCTTCAAGAAGACGAAAGCACTGGTTTCTAAGCCTCTCCGCGACGGGCCGGACAACGTGTTTTTCATAGAGGCCCGGAAGGGCAGTTTTTTTCTTTACCTGAAGCAATTGGTACAACGAGTCCGTGTACGTCAAGTACGATTCGTACGTTCGCATGACTGAATCAAGGATGGCCGCCTGGTACGGAGAGCTGGTTGTTCCTTTTGCTCTGGTGCACAGATCAACAAAACGACCCCACCCTTCGTTAAAGAAGGCATAGTACTCCGGATCGTCAATCATCATCGAGAAGCGAGCGTTTTCCTGCTCGTCGAGTGTCTTGACCATGTTCGCGACAGCGGTCGCGCTCTCATACGTTTCTCTAAACACGAGGTCTACGGAGTCCCTGAGCTGGGAAAAGTTGTAAATAGCGACGATGCTTGTCGTAACAATTATGCAGACAAGCACAAAGTAACCGAGCCCTATTTTGTATCCCAGACTTCTCATTTCAAGCTGAAATTATCCCTTTTTTGTCCGAAAGGCAAAGAAACGCAAAGCCGGAAAATCCTCAACGCCAATCGAGTGCGTTTTCCTGCTAGAGGTCTCATAGCTTTTTTTGCTTTGGCATGTGCAACTATGGTCTAGAGAGCCGGACGAAAAGTCTCTCGCAAAGTCGCAAAGGACGCAAAGTTAG
>JBBTCR010000220.1:0-1057 GCA_038043105.1 Bacteroidota bacterium | reverse complement strand
GGGCTGCGTGTGTTTTGGCGAGAAGAGCTTGCGCGCGCCGTCCATGGTCGATCGCGATGACCTGATCGTGAACACCGTGCGCAACGAAAAGAGAAAGACCCGAGAGGTTATCCCATTGAAAGCGCAGCGACATGTTCTCGGGGATATAGCCGCTATGCGCAACCACGCCGGTCACGGACTCGGGCTTCGTGAGCGAAACCGCGAACGACATCACGCTTCCCATGCTGAAACCGAGAAGGAAAATGCGAGTCGGATCGACGGGGTAGTGGGCTTTGACGTCGTCGACAAATTGGGTGAGTCTCCGGTAGCTTTCTTCGAACTCCGGAGCGACTGGTGAGCCAACTTCTAGAATTTCATACCAGGTGTATCCCCCGTAGGGAAACCGAAACGGCGCCCGTGCGCTCACGATGAAGAAGCGCGGATCTAGATACTGCGCTAGACCGAGAAGATCGTCCTCGTTCGTCCCCCGACCGTGCAGAAGGATCAGAGCCGGATGCCGATCCGTCTTGGGGGCGCTCGAAGGGAGTATCTTGTGAATGAGTGTGGTGTTGATCGGCTGAATAGCCATTCAGGAAAATCCTAAGTCCAGAACTCGAAATGCGGAAACAAGTGCTAATATCGAGATTCAAATTGAGGAAAACAACACACCGACCGCGATGGCCTCTGATAATTGAACTTCACCCTTTCGGACTTAGGATTTAGGATTTCGTGCTTCAGTTCTTCTTGGCTCCTTGCTCAATCCACAGGCGTATGGTTTCAATTTGTTCTTCTGACAGTTTCAACTTCTTTGACGGAGGCATCATTCTCCCAAACGGAGGATTGGGAAGGAGTTTCCTATGCATCAGGCTCTCGGTTGCGTTGCCAGGCACGACCGTTTTTCCGTGCCGCCCCCCTCTCATCAGCGATTCGTACGAATCCATAAACAGCTCGCTCGGATGTTCATTCTCCTCAGCGTGACACGTGATGCAGTGCTTCTGGATAATGGGCAAGATATCCTTAGAGTAGAAAACCTCCCGCTGTGCCTGTTGCTGCGCACCCTTCCTGGCCTCACCATGTA